>JBHHVV010000053.1:0-8912 GCA_046754445.1 Candidatus Nitrosopumilus sp. | reverse complement strand
TAAAAAAATATCATCTCAGGAAGAGTTGAAAAATATTCTTGATTCCTCAGCATCATTTGGAGGTCAAATCTATGACAATAAAATGTTCAGAACAACAATGGCAGTAGAAGAAATGGCACTTGATAGTGCAATGCCAACGGCGATTCCAGAATCAGAGACAATTATGGAGAAAAGAGGGGCAGGTGAAGAATACTCTACAACCAATGTTCAAGTTGAAAATGTTGATGAACCAGATTATCTCAAAAATGATTCAAAATATGTATACATTGTTTCAAGAAATACACTGTCAATAATTGATGCATATCCTGCAGATTCTGCTAAATTAATTCTCAAAACTGCACTGGATATTGAATCACAATATATTCAAAACATGTTCCTAAATGGAGACAGACTAGTAATTTTTTACAATGGTCAAAGTGACGAAGATATAATTCCACAGTTTGACTTTATTCCACGACCATCATACAGTCCTGTTACTCATGCATTAATCATAGATGTAACAAACAAAGAATCCCCAACAATTCTCAAAGACTATTCAATTGATGGTCATTTCAGAGATGCACGTATGATTGGAAACTATGCATACTTTGTGACAAACAGTAACATTGACTATCAATTTCCAAGACTTCCTGTTATCATGGAGGATTCAATGAGAGTCATGACTCCAGAGGCATTCTACTTTGACAATGTTGAGCAATTTTCAAACTTTAACACACTAACTGCAATCGATATATTTGGAGACACGATAAATTCTGAAACTTTTCTTATGGGGCATTCTGGAACATTCTATGTTTCTGAAGACAATTTTTACTTGACTTATCAGCAAAATGCACCATTTGGATTTTATGAAAATTCATCTAGGGACAGGTTTTTTGACGTCATAGTTCCATTATTGCCAGAAAGTATTCAAAATGAAATAAAGTCAATTCAAAATGATTCACGAAAGAGTTCATCTGCACAATGGATGGCAATCTCAGGGTTAATGCAGAAATCATACAATGAGATGAGTAAAGATGCAAAAGAAAAATTATTTGACAAAATCAGAGAGGCATTAAATGAATACGATGTAAAAATACAAGAAGATACAAGAAAAACAATAATTCACAAGATATCGATTGATGAAGATAAAATCAAATATGTAGCAAAAGGCTCAGTGCCAGGCAGATTACTAAATCAATTCTCCATGGACGAAAGAGGAGACAGGTTCAGAGTTGCCACCACTACGGAATATTACATTCAACATCAAGGAACAGTCAGATCAAATGCAGTTTATGTCCTAGATGATCAACTAAACATTGTAGGAGGATTAGATCAGATTGCTCCGGATGAGAGCATTTTTTCAGCTAGATTCATGGGAGACAGACTTTACTTGGTTACATTTCAGCAAATGGACCCATTCTTTGTAATTGATTTGTCCTCAGATAACCCCAAGATATTAGGAGAGTTGAAGATTCCAGGATTTTCAAATTATTTGCATCCATTTGATGAAGAACATATCATTGGAGTAGGTAGAGATACTAAAGAAATTGAAAATGGAAGAGTTCAACAACTAGGAATTAAAATTGCATTGTTTAATGTTGCAGATGTAGACAATCCAAAGATTGTAGACGATTTTATAATTGGAGATAGTTCCACACAATCAGAGGCACTGCACAACCACAAGGCATTCTTCTTTGACAAATCAAGAAAAGTCCTATCCATTCCCATAAGCGGAGATGCTGAAAACCTTGATGAAATTTCAAGTAAGATGTTTGCTCCAAATTACAACAGATGGAGTGGGTTCTATGTATTTGATTTAGACAAAGAGGGATTTAATCTCAAAGGAACAGTAACTCATTCTGATGATGATTCACGATATTATGGAATGAGAAATGCAAGAACATTCTACATTGATGATGTTTTGTATACAGCATCAGACGAATTCCTAAAGATGAATGTCTTCAATAGCCTAGAAAAAATCAATTCAATAAAACTTGAGAACACTGGAAAGTTGATTGGTTATCTAGAAGAAATTTCACGATAAATTATACAAGATGAACAATTGTTGAAACCCCTCTTCTGTCAAATTCAACATCATTTTCAGTTTCACTAACAGTCACAGTAAAGGAAATCACATCACGGGGTTTTGCATTTTCTGCATGAAGATTAAGATGAATATCCAAGTCATCAAATTCTTTAGTGGGTAAATTATCTTCATCCAAAAACGCACCACATGTTGATTCTATTCTAAATCGATCATCTTTAAAATGAAATCCGAGTTTCATTTTTCGCCCTTCTCTCCCATGTCCTTTTACATTCACATCAATTATTCCAGGAGTAGTTTCGGTGTATCCTGCCTTGTGATTTACAAATACTCCAATTTCGAGTGGCTTACCAGCAGTGGATTCGGCCATTTTTTGAATTCCATCATTCATTACAACATCAACTGCTTTGATAGATTGTGCAACCTTTGCTATCCATTCATTGGTTCTTTTAATGGTTGCACGAATACCTGCTCGTCTTCGTTTATCTTCTTCTTCAGGCAGTTTGTAATAATCAACCCATGCCTCATAGTCATGAGAAATATCTTCTATAAAATCAATACAGGTTCGCTTGTATTCATCAACATTGTCTGTTCTCTCAGATGCATCATCAGTTCTCATTCCATCATAATCCATGGGCATTGCCATGCTCAGAAATTAATCACGGCTCTAAAAAAACCAATCTTGATAAAAATTAATTATTATAATAGGAATTTTGCAGGATCAGGGTATGATATTTTCAGAAATAGTCCAAGATTTACAAAACCAATTAAAGAAAGACCTAGCACAAGTCAGATTTCTTTTAAACAAAAATCCAGCAACAGGATATTCTAGAATAGTTGAAATTGGAAAAGAAGTTGGGGAAAAATACAATATCAAATTAATTGTAAATTTTCCAAAAGAGGGAAGAATTAATGAATTTGACATGTATGGAAAAAGAGATTTGAGTCTAATAGTAGATTATGATAAAAAGAGATTTCCCATCGATAGAGAAATAATTAAACAAAAAGCAAAAGAATTGCTTGGAGATGTTCAAACAGAAGACGCATATATGTACGAAAACAAAGAAGGAGTCAGAGTTTTTACAAAAAATTGGAAGATTGACATTTTACCTCATTCATTACACATATGGACTGAATTTGATGAAAAAGTTACTGCATTTTGTGATTGGTTAATGGAAAATGCATATGAGATGAAAAAGAAAGAATAGTTCTAAATACTTTCAAGTTTTTCAAGCAAGTCTTGAGCTTCAGAATTTTTTGGTTGTAATTTTATAATTAACTTACAGCATTTTATCGCATCATCTTTTTGCTCTAATGCTAAATGAACATTGGTTTTGAGAGTAAGCGTTTCTACATCATCGTTATCTAATTGATATGCTTTCTCAAAATAAGGAAGAGCCATTTTTGGATCGTCTACTATAAAAAAAACACTCCCCATGATGAACATGAAATCATGATCATCAGAGTATTCAGATTCCAAACTTTTTCCAAATTTGACTGCTTCGTCATATTCGCCATCTTTTAGTAATTTTTTCAGACGTCGTTTTGGATGTTTGAAAAGACCAACCATAGTGTTACATTATTTTTGAAATAATGTCACAATTTGAATGTAGGCAAAATTAGGAAGAAACACTCATTATTCCTTCTTTGATTAAGAATTGAATTCCTTGAATGAAAGAATCATCATCTATGGTACCTTCTGCCCACCATCCTGCGTTATTTTTAATCCATGAAGGAATTTCATTGGAACCACTAGCAGACCCCTGTGAAGTTGGTGGAATTTGCATTATTCCTTCTTTGATTAAGAATTGAATTCCTTGAATGAAAGAATCATCATCTATGGTACCTTCTGCCCACCATCCTGCGTTATTTTTAATCCATGAAGGAATTGTTGGTGATGAAACGACATTGTTACTAGATTCTTCCAGTAGCGGATTTTTTATAATTTCAATATCCACAGTAATGTATCCACCCATAGTTGCATCAGGAATTTCATATTCTGAACCGGTACCATGTATGAATATTACATAATGAACAAGTCCAGCTTTTTCTTCAACTGGGAGAAGAAGATGAAGCTGACCAAATCCATTGAAGAGATCATCTCGTCCTAGTTCTTGAGCAAGTGAACGAAGTAGATTTCCAGCATCATCTACCACCCAAATATCATAATGAACTTGATCAATAAATTCAGCGTCATTGTATTTATTCTTGAAGTTTATTTTCCAATCAATATCACATCCCTCCATTGGGTTTTCTGGAGAATAGTTGTATTGAATTCCCATAGAAAAGGTATTGGTAGCAACATGACCACTCACATATTCATTAAAATCTGTAGGGCATCCTAATGCTTCTTGTTTTGTAAGAGTGGATTTAACATCAACAAAGGGATCATCCACAACATTTTCTTTGTAATCAAGTAAAGTATACTGATACATTATTGGGGCAACGCCTGTAGTAACCCAGGCATATGTCAATGCTTTGACAGGAAAAGGAAAGTCATCCACTAGCCAAATTTCATTACTGTCACCGCTATACCAACCAACTACAATAGCATCAACAGTTGCTGCAGGAACAGATATTGTTTCTGCTCTTTTTGGAATTAATTGAGAGCCGCCAATTGCACCTATCTTACCCCATGCATTATCTCTAAATTCTTTTGGTCCATGAATAAGATCATTTTCATTTCCAGTAGCAAAAGCAGACAACCAAGATAAAGAAGATTTGAAAGCAATTGCGTAATCATGAAGATTGTCATCAAATGTTATAGGTTCTGGAGTTTTTTCTCCCAGTCCCATAGAACCTTTGATAACCTTATTTCCATCATAAACTACAACTTCAGTATCCCACAAAGTTTCACTTTCATTGAGGACTGTACCTTTGATCCAAAATTGGATTTTAACAGGTGCACAATCATTGAGATCTAATTCACATAAAGAATACTCAAAATAGTCTCCCACTTTAAGGCCCTCTCCCAAATACCAGGTCCCATCAACATCAACACCTCCAGAAGTTTGAACGCCCTGTCCAAACGCAATATTTGAAAATCCAATACCAGAAATACCAATCAAAAATACAAATAAAATCAAATGTGATTTCATGCAAATAATTGCAAAATTGCCTAGTTAAACGTTTTTCAAATAAGCAAATATAGAGGAACATGTACTGAAATTTCAGAATGTGCGAATGTTCCAAGGTTCATTTGTTTGAAGTAGAATTTAAACTAGATGGCATGGCAGTTGTCCCTACTCATAAAAATTGTGGATTTTCACTAGATGAAAAACAAGCAGACAAGTTCCAAAAAGAATTAGTAAAATCATGGGGCTTTGAAGAAGAGGAAGAATAAAAAAAATAAAATAAGATTGGAATTAAGAATCCAATTACATATCTTTAGTTGCTTCTTTACAAACGTCAGTTGAGCATTTGCAATCTGCGCTGCATATACAATGTCCTTGCATAGCACAATCACATGAGTAATCAGGATCGCCGCTATCAGCTTCGCATCCACATGCTTGATCTACCATGTTAGTCAGTAATTTTACTTATTTTAAAAGGTTAGTACAAAAGATGAGAAAATTACTCTCGAGAAATTATCTCAAGAATTTCATTGCATGATTTTTGTATGACATCTACTTGTTGTTCAAGAAGATTAGTATCAGCCTCAACATCAAATGCAATCTTTAGAATATGAATAAGATCTTGATTTCTACGCAAGGTATCCTTGATTTTTATAAAATTTTCTTTGTTGATATAACCCAAATAGAAATAGCAGTCAGATAGCATCGAGTTATTTACAAAATAATCATGTTTTTTCTGAATGATTTGAGAATGATTGTTTTTTTCAACTAAATCTGAAAAGCCCATTGTAGATTTTAGCATTCGTTCAAGCAAAGAAGGTGTTGCTCTCTCAATACCTATAGTCTCAGTAATCACAGAAATATTCTCATTGATTGGATTTTTCTCTAATTTTCGTAAAGTGTCAAGCAAATGAGAAGGGCTAGATCTTTTATGATTTAGAGAAGATACAGCATCAGCTAAGTAATATGCCGAACATTTTTCCCAGCAAGATGCAAAGACATCAGAATTTTGAATAGACTCTTTTGTTTTTTGACAACAAAACAAAGATTCAATCAAGGAATTTTTGGCAAAATCACGGTAAAGAGAAGTACATTTTTCAGAAATTTTAGATAACAACATTCTCAAATCCCATGATTCATCTTGAAGGATTTGGAGTTTGTTATATTGTATGAGATGTTTAGATAAAGTTTCGGATAAAGAACAATGATGAACCATTATAAACTCATCTTCAAATTGGATGATTTCTTGTTGGGATTTGCCATCAAAAACAAAAACATCATAGTCGCATGAATCAAAACTAATACCAGAATTTCTGCAACCACCTAACCCTACTGGAAAACTAGATAATTTCTGTTCTTCAATGAATTTTGCTACATCCACACAATGAATTGTTCAGATTTTTTCTATAAAGTAACTAACTCACAAAGTTTTACTAATTCATGCAAAGTCAAAACATTTCCTTTAAATTGAGATTGGATTTGTTTTTCATCAAGCTCCTATAGTGTAGTCCGGTTAAGCATTTTGGCTTCTCAAGCCAAAGACTCGGGTTCAAATCCCGATGGGAGCACTATACTTTTGGTTTAAATCTCCCCCCGTCTAGTATATATGGGAATGTCAAAACAGCAGTTTTCCGATTCAAAACGTGAAAAGATCAGACTTTACAATTATGAAAAAATTATTTCCAGAACTTTTGTTTTGATGCAAAAAGACCTTAGTGAAAAAAATGTAAAACTAATCAAGAAATTTGACCGAGTCTTGGTAAATGAGTCACTCTCAGATGCAAGGCGCTCAAAGATTCTAGGAACAATACTTAGTCTTTCAAGGATGCTAAACAAGGATTGGGAAGATACCAACAAGGAAGACATTGAAGAGTTGGTGTACAATTTTAACAAAAAGTTCAGCAAAGGAGGTCAGGAGACTAATACAACTTCAGACCACAAAAAGATTCTAAAGAATTTTTATCGATGGCTAAAGCGTGATTCAAGAGACCAAAAACAAGTAGGAGATCCAACCGAAACTGCATGGATTAGAATCAAAAAACCAAGAGAGACTCTAACTGCAGACATGCTGATTACGGATGAAGAGAAGAGCGCACTTCTCAGAGCATGCGGGGACAGCCTAAGGGACAGGGCCTTTATCCACACGTTTTCAGATCTAGCTTGCAGACCCGGAGAGATTCTAAGTCGCCAGATAAAACACGTAAAGATTGACGACAAGGGCGCAGTAATTGTAGTTGATGGTAAGACAGGCCCAAGACCCATCAGAGTTATCGAATGTGTACCAGATTTGGCAGCATACATTGAAAAACATCCAAACGGTTCTGATCCTGAAGCACCATTATGGATTGCAATGGATGAAAACAAGTTTGGTGAAGCATGGTCATATCATGCAATGAGAAAGAGACTGCAAAGAATATGCGATGTTGCACAAATCCACAAAAGAGTCTGGCCGAATCTGTTTCGCCATACAGGAGCTACAAAGACAGGAATGTTTCTAACTGAATCGCTACAAAAGAAGAGATACGGATGGTCATCAAACTCCAGCATGCCAGGAAGATATGAGCACATGATGAACTCTGATGTTGAGGACGCAATACTGAAGCATTACGGGATTTCAAAATCAGAAAATGATGATATTGTAGGCAGGCCAAGAATCTGCAAGATTTGCGATCTTCCAAATGCGTATGATGCCAAAAGGTGTGCAAAGTGTGCAAGACCACTTGACATCAAGGTTGCCGAAGAGTTGGATGAAAAACAAGAATCAGAAAGAAAGATGTTTTTGGAGAAAATCAGCACTCTTGAGAAAAAGTACGATGTGACAAATAAGAGACTGGAACTGGTATTGGACATGATTGAGAATGCACAGAAAAACAAATCTCAAATTTTCATTGGAAGAGAAAAACAGTCGTGATGACTTATGATACCTCTTATAAAACCGACTTATAAGACGTCGATGACGACTTATAAGACGTAGCTCTTATTGTATGAGCTTTTTTCAAAAAAATAAAATCTGTTTTACACGCATGAAAAAAATTTGGCAAAAGATGTCATCCATAGCTCCATGTATCTTGTTGCCAAACCAGCTAGCTGTTTTGAGATGTATAGCACCCTAAAGATGGGTAGGAGGGGCAGTTGATTTTTTTAAAATATTTTAAAATCTTTTTAAAAAAACAAGGCATCACCCCTAAAATCAGGTGCAACAATTCTGAAAATCTGTTTAACACGCATAAAGAAATTTGTTAAAAGCGCCTGATAGAGCGGGTAGAGCACCCACTAGCTGATTTTATTTTTTTATTTTTTATTTTAAAAACGAGGCTAATACAGGAAAAAAAGAAAAAGGCCCCTGGGCCTCTACTACCCCCAAAATAATTTGAATCTGCCCTAGGGAGCTCAAACAAGAGCTCATATCAGCTCTAGTTGCTCCCCCCTACTGCTACAACAGGGTCTCAATCTTTTGCTGCTACTTTATCAGTATCCACTTGTATAATTTCATTTGTTTGTGTCACTGCAACATAGAGAATAGAACCATCAGAGTTTGTCCTTAAACCAGGAGGACCTGGTCCTACTTTTATTTTCTTAATTACTTCAAGAGATTCAACATCTATTACACTGATCACATCATCTGTAATTCCTGAAACATATACTCTGTTACCATCAGGAGAGACATCTATTCCATGGTGTCCTGTACTAACCAGATTCTGGTACAAGTATGGAATTTTTGGGAATATTTTTTATAACTTGTCAAATCAAGACTGTGATGTTGACGGAAACTGATGATTTTCTTAGAGATGGATATGCTAAATTAATTCTCAAAT
>JBHHVV010000052.1:0-9181 GCA_046754445.1 Candidatus Nitrosopumilus sp. | reverse complement strand
AGATCAAGATGATCGTAATTATTTTACAAAATGATCGGTTTTAGGATGACTTGAACATCATTCTCAAACATTGAGAATACTCTAGATTAAAATCCATAAATGCTTGAATTATTTTCTGAATCAAGAATTCTTTTTGGAGTAATCTACAAAGATTTTTTGATTTAGACAGTTCATGTCATTAATTTTAAAAATTATGTCTATTAAAAATAATTTTTGAAAGAAAAAAGAGAGGATTACTCCTCAACGTCAAAATCAGATACGAAATTATCTACGTCTACTACTGGAACTACCGGCTCAACATAGATTTCACCAACTTGGGCCAATGGAATTCTTAATCCATTTTCCATGTTTTGTATTTTAGCAGTCTTCCAGTCAAGAACAAAGTCTCCTGGCTGATCATAGATTGGCGCATAGTTTCCTCTTAGAATAATTCTAAAAGAATCACCATCATCCAATGTTCCAGTTCCATGAAGTCTTAGTTTTCCATTAACTGCTTTTCCTTTCAATTCTAATTCAGCATGTCTGTTTTCCACAGTAATGTCTGCAATGGATTTTACTTTCCATACACCATTACCTTTGTGAATAGCATTTCCGGTCAATTCAATTTTGGAATCATATGCCTGATGTCCAATGATTGCCCAACCGTCTGTGCCACCTCTGAATTGAACTTCTGCTTTTTTGTCTGTAGTATCAGATAATACATCGGTGAATGCATCAATTCGTTCTGATGAAACGTTATCAGGAATAAAACCAATGTCTACATCTGCAAAAGCATTAGTTACTCCAAGTGTGCCAAAAACAAGCGCTGCCAGTACAGGTAGTGCAAATAGCAACGAATGTTTTTTGTTGTTTTGTTTCATATGAAGAAAAAATCAAATTTTGTACTTAAGGAACAAGCAGGATTGATCAGTAAGAATCCTCCGTAAGACTAGTTCTAAAGCAGATTATGAGATTTTTTCACGTAGTGAAATAATTGATCGTAAGATCAGCCCAGACAGACCCAAATTTGAGGTAAGGAATTCTGTTGCAGATTTTAAAGGACATTCACCACGAAATCCCTCATCATAAATCATTTCGATAGAGCCTTTGTCTGTTTCAACAAAAGAGGTGATTAAAGAATAAGTTCCCAATTTTTCATCAATTCTTTCAGCATAAAGTCGCAGTTCTACTTTAGAAATTGTAAATTCCTCCTGTACAAAACTTCCAGATGATAGCAAAATCTCAGTATTGTCAGGAGACTTTTCAATTCTTTTAGCATCATGTAAATCAATTATCCTCATGATGTACTAATTTGATTCATTCCTAATTAAGTAATAATTTCTACAATAGAGTAAATTCATGTAAAGAATCATTCCGCAAGTATTATTTAGAATAAAAAGAGATTTTTTTCAAATTGGATCCTCACAAATTTCATGGAAGAGACATACCACATATCAAACTAGATTCAAAGATGACCATAGAAGATTTAGTCAAGGTGTTTGCAAGTTCCGGATTTAATGGGAGACAGCTTGGAGAAGCAGCAAAACTCTATGCAAAGATGATTAAAGAAAAAGCAACCATTTGCCTTACTGTGTCAGGTGCACTAACACCAGTAGGATTTGGAGGAATTATTAAAACATTAATCGAAAGAGGTTTTGTAGATTGGATTGTTACAACAGGTGCAAATGTATATCATGAAGATCATTTTGCATGGGGATTACCAGTAAAACAAGGAAGTTTTGATGTAGATGACATGAAGCTGTATGAAAATGAAATTGTCAGAATTAGAGATGTATACATTAAATTTTATGAAACATTAGAAGCGCAAGATCAATTAATTCAAAAAATGTTTGGTAAAAATTTTCCTGATAAACCGTTTACGACTGCAGAGTTTTGTAATTTAATGGGAAAGATGAGTAAAGAAAAAGCAAAACATCCTGAAAAGAGTTTCGTTACCACGGCATACGAATATGATGTACCAGTATACATCTCCACAATAAAGGATTCATCATTAGCATTGAATTTGGCAGTGCACAGACTAAGAAATAAAATATACAATCTAGATTTTGTGAGAGAAATAATAGAGCAGGCTGCAATTCTCCATGATTCAAAAAAATCAGGCATTTTGGAATTAGGTGGAGGAGTTCCAAAAAACACCGCCCAACAAACGGGACCATTATTGGATCAAATTCTTAGAAGAAATGATGGAGGACAAGATTACATTATTCAAATTACAGATGCACGACCAGACACAGGGGGATTGTCAGGAGCCACACTGCAAGAAGGAAAGAGTTGGGGGAAAGTTCAAGATGCTCATGATGGTGTAGTCACAGTGTATGCTGATGCTACAATTGCATTTCCAATTCTAGCATTGTATGTATTAAGCAATCAAAAAACAAGAAAACCAAAAAGATTGTACAAAAAATTAGACAAATTATACAACAAACTAAGTGAAGATTATTTCAAAAATCCAGACAATAAATTAAAGAAAACTAAAAAGAAAAACTAAAACTTGTCAAATCGTGCACGTTCAAGTTCACGATCATCTTTAGACTCTTTTTTGTATTCTTTATAGTGTTCTTTGCAAAGGACTGTCTTTTTTCCAGTAGAATTCACTCTAAGGCCAGCATTTTCTACCTTGGATGTATTTAGAGAACGTGCACCATCTTTGTCACAGCCATCAACATTACACTTTGCACCTTTTGATACAACACCCATATCATATAGTAGTTAAGATGTTATTTATACTTGAAAATAATTGAAGTATTTTCATGTTTTAGACAAAATAGTGATTTAGAAATGGTACATCGTTTATAAGAGGAATATTTTTTTCGTATTTTATGGGTGGAGCAAAAAAACCAACTGCAGCAAATAAAGACAAATCATCGGGTTCTAAAGATTCAAAGAAAAAGAAAGACAAAGGTGAAAGTGGACCTAAAAAAGCTGAAATCACAGTTATGGTAAATGAACAACAAGCAATGAAAATTATTCAAAACTCCAAGGTTATAACGGTACAAGATCTAGCAAGACAAACAGGTGTTAAAATTTCTGCAGCAAATGCTTTCCTAAAAGAATCATCAGATAAAGGAACAGTAAAAAGAGTAGGCGGTTATTCAGGACATCATTTGTATCAAACAGTATCCTCATAGATAGATAAGATATCTCCAGATTTTACATTCTTTAATTCTTCGACAGAACCAGATAGTTTTCCAATTGGAGTCATAGTCTTTCCTGAAACAACATCGGTCATAAAAAAGCAAATGCTACCAGATGAAGGTAAAAATGCCACATCGCCTTTTTTGAATTCAGATCTTGCCCTCTCAGTTCCAGAATCAACACTAGTCTCAAAATACAAAATACTCTTTCCTAACATATGGGCATTTCCTTCCAATGGCAAAGATCTCATTATAGTTCCAACAGTTCTTGGAGACAAATGCCGTTTCAGATCACAAGAAATTTTTACTTTTCCTCGAATTTCCAAAACTAGTTGTTTTCTGGAGACTGAAGAGATACTCAATTCGTACATTAAAATGATTAGATTATATAACGTTTTAAGAAAATTTTGATACTTGTCTGAAGTTGAAGAATCTCAATTATTAGTATCTGAAACTGCAGAAGTTTTAGATGCAGAACCGGAAGAAAATGTAGGATTAAATAAAGCATTAGATACCTATCGAAAATTAATCGAGAAGAAAGAAGGGGCAGAGTCTCTAAGTGAAAAAGATCAAGAAAATCTTGAAAAAAGAATCAAAGAGATTGAGAGTAGAGAAGTAGTTGAAAAAGTTGAAGAACATGAAGCAGTTGAAATCCCTTGTGAAAAAGGAAAAATCACAATTGGACCTCCAACACTAACAAGATTTGAAAAAGCAAGAATTATGGGTGCAAGAGCATTGCAATTATCTCTGGGAGCACCACCATTCATCCCAATTCCAAAAACTGCACGAATTTCACTAGATATTTCAATGGAAGAACTTGAACAAAGGGTGATCCCAATTACAATCAGAAGAGTACTCCCAAACGGAGATTTTCAAAATATTCCAATTGATTACTTTGAAAAATGAATCATTGGTAGATAAAACTTAAAAGAACAAAAAATTGCTGATTGTTGAATAATGCTCATGGAAGAGATGAATGAACCGCATGGTCAAGAGCAGACCGAAAAGTCTGGTGACACCACCATAAACATTGGAAATGACCCAGTTATGCAATCAGCAATTGATGTGTTATCTTTATTGGGAAATAAAAATAAAGTGATTCTAAAATCCTCAGGAAATTCAATTCCAAATGCAGTAGCCGTTGCTAATATCATTACAGAAAAAATGCTAAAAGGAAATTCAAAAGTTCAGAAAATCACATTAGATACAGTTTCAGCAGCTGGGATTGGAAAAATGACATCAACAATTGAAATAATTTTAAATAAAATCTAGTAAACGCTTCCAGGGCCTTTGAGAAGCATATTTTCGCACTCTTTGCATACTTGCTCATCAATGTTAGATTCAAGATTATGATGTATTTCACAGATTAACAAACTAGATTTTATGTAATTGCAAAGTCCTATGAATTTTGAAAGACTAGATGGAGTATATGCCATATCAGATGAAAGATTTTCACTCAATTCATCTATCATGGTAGCAACTTGTTTTTCTGCCAATAATTTTGCAATTAGAGATGGATCACCACGTGTACCACGAATGTAATTGCTAATTGCAGCTTGTGTCACTCCCAACATTTTAGAAATTTCATCTTCTCTAATGTTATGATCTTCTGCAAGTTTTTTTGCCAAGATTGCACGTAATGCAGGAATGAGTGTTTTAGATTCAATTTCAGCAGGAAGAAGCATCAATTCTCAAGAATTCTATAAAGAATTTAAAGTTTGCAATGAAACCATTTACTTTAATGAAATTTCATTAGGCATAGATATTTTAATTTCACAACTTTGTGAGAGGTGTATTGGATAGTATTTCCAAGAATCTTTATGAAATTTTAGAAGAATCATGTAATTCATGCAAATCGAATTTAATTGCATTGTCTGGTGGATTAGATAGTTCCATAATAGCATATTTTCTTAAAGAAAAAAAACCTAAAACTGTTGCAGTTATAGCAGAAGATTTTGTTTCAACAGATCTTACCTATTGTCAAATGATTTCAAAAAAAATGGAATTGCCACTAACAATTCTTAATGTAAACACAGCAACAATACTGGATGCCGTTGAAGAAACAATAAAAATTTTAAAAAATTTTAACGATATTGAAATTCGAAATAATATTGTCATGTATCTAGCAATCAAATGGGCAAAAGACAACGGTGAAAAATCAATAATTACAGGAGATGGAGCAGATGAACTATTTGCGGGATATAGTTTTCTTATTCACAAATCAGAAGAAGAGTTAGATCTAGAAATCAAAAGAGTCTGCTCTGTAATGCATTTTCCCACACAAAAAATTGGCAAGTCATTAGGAGTCGACGTTGAATCTCCATTTTTAAAAGAATCAGTAATTGAATTTGCCAGTAAAATTTCAGCAAACATGAAGGTTAAATCTGAGAAAGAGAAAAGATACGGAAAATGGATTCTTCGAAAAACATTTGAAAAATATCTTCCAGCACAAATTACATGGAGAGAGAAATCACCAATGCAAGATGGATCAGGAACTGGGGGGCTAACAAATTTATTCGAATCAATAATTGATGAAGAAAAATATGTTGAAAAAAAATTAACTGTAGAAAAAGAAGATAACGTGATTATTAGAAGTAGAGAATCCATGCATTATTATGAAATTTTCAAAAAAATATTTGGAACGCCAGAAAGTAAGAATGGAGAAAATACTTGTCCCTATTGTAAACATAAAGTCGAAAATTCTAAATTTTGTAGGATGTGTGGGGCTTTTCCAATTTAGATATTGTTTTTGTATTTTTTGGGTTTTTTGATAAATATTCTCCTACACCCATTACAACAAAAATGGAATTTTTTCCCATCATACTCATGAAGTAAAGCTAGATCTTCATCTAATTCTATTCCACAAACAGGATCTACTGGCACAAGTTTTTCACTTTTAATTTCTATTTATAGATACAGTTAGAATCTACAAATGAAAGATTCATTCTATAACGTGTAAAGTTTTTTCTGTATATTACACAGTTAATTCTTTGAGAGGAGACTTGATCTTATGTGTCACATCTGAAGTAATTTTCAAAATATGTTCAACATCTTCTTCAGACAATTCATTATTGCCTTCATCAATAGTTTTTCTAGTAATAGAATTAATTTCAGCAGTTAGTTCTGCAATTTTAAGATAACGAGAATCTAATTTTTCTTCAGTACTCATGTTAAAAGTAATAAGATATGATTATTAATTAATAGGATCATAAAGTCCCAAATGTGGAAATAGTATTTACGAGGAATGAATTATTTCTAAGATTTTTTTAGGAAGAACACCATAATCAGAATCAGGTTCAGATACTATGTATAAGATATCATCATTGATTATGACACTGATTGCAAGAGCACGTTCTCGGGATGCCATAGCAAAATTTACGGGGCCAAGTTGTTTATCAAATTCTTTTCTCATTTTTACACGTAATGCAAGTTCCATGAAAATCATCTCATCGTCTTTTTCATTTTCTAGCGGTTCAACATTTTCCCTCATCCCTCCTGCCACCAATCTACCTCGTTCATTAATTACACCCGCAAATCTAATTTTAGGATCTGCAGATAAGATAGCAGCACATATTTTTGTATAATCATAAATCTTAGATGACAAAGTACTATTGTTTCCCAATAGGGCTTATTTATTATCTTTCCACAAAATTTTCACTTTGATTACAAAAAATTAGATTATGAAGTTAATTTTTTGACCAAAGCCAGAAAATTCTCTTCAGATATGGGTGGAATTTTCATTACTTCTAGGTTTTCTGAAACATGCTCAGAAGATTTCTGACCTACCAAAGGAGCCAAAATGCCAGGAGCGGAACGAATAAACTGTAAAGCACGAATTGATGGTTTGAGTTCTCCAAATTCTGGCATTACACCTTGTTGAAGTAATCGACCTTGCATGAATGGTACACTGGTGAAAACTCCAATTCCCAATCTAGTTGCTGCTTCCAAGATGGATATAGAATCAGTTCCCATTGTTTGAGTTTTAGAAAGCAGTGCTTGATCATAATGCATGTTAAATGGTAATTGAATAAACCGGAATCCATGTTTTTCCCCTCCAATCTTTTTTGCCATGTTTACAGTTTCTTCAAGAGATAGATATAGGAGATTTTCGTTAGTGACACGAAAACATTCCCATGTAGCCATACCATAAAATTTGATTTTTCCTTCATCTCTTTTTTGCTCATATAATTCAAAAACTGCTTTTAAATTTTCTAAAAATTTATCTTTTGGAATATCTTTAATTTGACCTTCTACGGCATTGTGCAAATACATTAAATCAATACATTCCATATCAAGATTTTTTAGACTTCTATCTAGTTGATCAGAAAGATAAGTAGGCGTCATGCAATGATAACCAGATGTAACATCACCTTCTTTGATAACACCTTTTTGAGAATATTCTTCTTTGACATATTCCCAAAAACCTAACTGTACATCAGCATCGTTTGTAACATAACCATTTTTTGTGCTAAGAAATATTTCATCTCGAGTTATTTTTGTATCCTGAATTAATTCAGATATGGCTTTACCTACAGAACGTTCTGCTTTTTGAGCACGATAATTAATAGCAGTGTCTACAACATTGACTCCTGACAGGATAGATTGTTTAACAGCATCAGTAACTAAATCATCCGTCTTACTATCAGCATCGCCAAGATAAGTGCCAATCCCAACATTAGACAGAGTAAGATTTGCAAATTTATTGAAATTTTCTTGATTTATGCCTGATTTTTGGGCAAATCTTCCAGTTCCTTCAGATGTTGCTGAACCCGAAATCATAAAGAATCTACATTGCAACTAAATTTATGTTTAAAGTGTCACAGTCCAATCAAAAGACTGACAACAAAAAGAACACCGGTAATTCTGCTAAACATCAAAGTAGAGGACATGTATGGGACAAGATTTTCAACAGAATCATAGTTTTTTTGCAATCCCAATCCAGATGTTACCATTAAGGGAATACTCAGAAAACTAATCAAAGAAATTAATGGAAAAATTTGAAAAGAAATACCAATAATAATTGCACAATAAGATACCAATGGGAAAATCCAAAAAAGGTTTGTTGCCTTTTCTTTTCCAATTACAATTACCAAAGTTTTTCTGCCTTTTGATTTGTCTGCATCATGATCAGGAAATGATGCTATGAATAATACAAGTGAGGATAAACTACCAACAAAAATTCCAGCAAGAATAGATTCCATAGTAATTATCCCAGATTGAATAAAAAAAGTACCAATCACAATCATAGAGCCCTTAACTGCAACAAAAAATTCCCCTAAACCAGAATCAACAATTTTAGTAGAGTAAAAATAAATAGATAAAATTGCAAATCCAAGAATTATTGCAATAGTTATTCCATCTGTAAAAACAAAATAACTTCCAATTAAAGAGCCAATGATCAAAAACACAACACCTGCACGATAAACAGTAGATGGCTTGAGTAATCCTTCTGGCAAAACACCAGTACCGCCACTCATTTTAGTGCGTTTGGTTTTAGTATCTATTCCTCTCTTAAAATCCCAAAAGTCATTCAATAAATCCACACTTGCATGAAGTGCCATTACTCCGGCAAAGGTCAATGCAGCATCAAGAATATCTAGAGAAGTATTTTGCCACCAATTTAGTGACAAGCCAACAGATACTGCAATTATGGATGCAAGCAAAAATCTTACTCGAATAACACGAAACCATACTGAAAGCATCAAAAATTATCTCATATTTTCAGTATAATATTCATGAGTTTTGAAAAGACTAGTGTTTATATCAAAATCAAGTAAATTGTGCTCATGATATTTGGTAAAATTTCTGAAAATGAAAAGAGAGTAAAAATGGAATCTCAAATTTATTGCACAAATTGTGGCAAACAAGTACCTGGAGGATTAAAAGTTGGAGAAAACTATTCTAAAACAAAATCATTTGAAATAGAATTAGAGCATTTTAAAAAATCATATCTATGTGGTATTTGTAGAGATAAGAAAAGACAAAACTAGATCTCTTCTTCCTCTTCCCAATCTTCTTCCAAATCAGACTTTGATTTCTTTAAGAAC
>JBHHVV010000051.1:0-9485 GCA_046754445.1 Candidatus Nitrosopumilus sp. | reverse complement strand
AAAGTTTTTTTTCAGTTTGTTCAATGTCTGCCCATCTTCTAACTAAAGTTACATCAAATCTAACCAAGTCGTTATCGAATTTATCACGTAACGGTTCCAAAATTCTACCCATACCAGTTACATTACAACTTCCTTGCATCACATGATGTTTTCCTAATGCTTGATCATAATTTGCCCTTGAATTAAACAGTAAATCAGAAACTGCTTCAGAACCCATCGTGGATTCACCTCCTTGATAAATTGCAGGAATGTTTTTTGGTTCATACAGATTTTTTTTATTCTTATAACCATGTCCTCCAGGAGCTGCATCAATTACAAGATCACATTCATCTAATGCAGATTCAATAGTTCCCGCAATTTTATAATCTGAAAAAGAATCCAATCTTTTTTCTGGAACATAGACATCAAGACCTTTTGATATTGCAACATTAACTTTTTCATCAGGAGAATATTTTCCAATACCCAATACTGAAATTTCTGGATCATCTTTTAGAAATGAAGTTATTCTACTACCGATAGAACCATACCCATTAACAAAGATTTTCTTCACAAAAGCTGTATTTTTACCCCTTTTATTTAGATTAACCAGAATAATGTGGATTATTTTCTAGGTCTTCGACGAGGGTTTTTTTCATAAAATTGTTCTACGTTTTCATTCCATTCTTTTGATTCGGCTAAACGTGAACGAGGATGGGGTCTTTTGCCATTATTTGACAATATGTCACTGAATTTTTCATAAAACCTATCAATTTCATAGATTAAAAAATCTAAAAAATTAGATGCGTCTTTAGATTCATTACCTTTGGGATCTTTGTGTTCCAAAATGGAGTTTGCAAGTGTATCAATCTTTGCAGTTTTAATTTTATACTCACTAAGAACCCTATAATCAAAAGAAATCATTTCGTTATTCTATATTATACACCCGTGTAAGTCTATTGCGGTATTTGATAAAAATATCAAAAATAGTAAAAATTCATTAAATTATGATAAAAAAATAGACTGAAAGGATAATTTTCGTGACTGATTCACATATAATCACAAATTCCAAATTATCATTAATAAAAATTGGACAAAAATTTTCTAATTTCAAAAATTAATGATGCGATAAAACAATCAAAAGGAGATCCTGGGAGAAACAATTACCTTCTAAATCGAATTAAACAAAATAAAGAGATCATAAATTCAGATGCAAAATACATTAAAAAAATTACGGGTTTAGATGTATTAGATAAATTTCAAATTGCAATTAATCCAGTAGAAAAAACTACAAAAAAAGATAAAACTGTTTTTTTAAATCCAGATCTGATAAAATGCTCCACATGTAACAAAGAAATCAAATTGGATGAAAAATCATCCAGATACAAAAATTCGTGGTATCATGAACATTGTTTTAATTTGTCCCACAAAAGCAATGCAGAACAAAAAATTAAACAAATACCAAAAAATGAAAATACCTTTGAAAAAATTGATCATAAAAATAAATCACTTGTTGAAGAAATTACAACAGAACATGTAAAAATTAAACAAGACCCAATAATTATTTTACTTGCTGTAACACTTTTCGTTATGCTGTTTTCAGGATCATATTTGTTAATTGGAGGTTTTAGTCTTGTTGCAATGATTCTAGGAGGAATACTAGTAGCATATCAATTAATTGATTCAAAAAAATGGAGAACTAAAAAATACAGAAGAGATAAAAAAGCTCCTGCAATTTTTCCAATGTTTCTATTATTCTTACCTTTTGTTCTTGCTGGAATTCTGGCATATGAAGGATTTACAGCATGGGAATCAGCATACAGAGCCATCATATTGTGGGGTTTAACATTAGTTTTCTGGAATACATTGTTAATGATTCCATTAGCAATATACAGTAAAAATAAAGAAGATAGCATACCAAATACGCCCAATACACCGTTAGTCAGCATTATCATTCCAGCATATAATGAAGAAAAAGTAATCGGGAATACAATAGAAAGTACGATTGAGATTAATTATCCAAATAAAGATATCATAGTGGTTGATGATGGCAGTAAAGACAATACATTACTTATTGCAAAGAAATATGAAAGTCAAGGTGTCAAAGTATTGCACAAAGAAAACGGAGGAAAAGCATCTGCCCTTAATATGGCATTAAATTTTACCAAAGGAGAAATAGTTGCAATATTGGATGCAGATACATTAGCCTCTAGAAATTCGCTAAACGAAATAGTGAAAGTTTTTGAAAGTGATAAAGACATATCAGCTGTTGCCGGAAATATAAAAGTGAGAAATAAAAAAAACTGGATTACATGGTGTCAAGCATTAGAATATGTTGCAGGAATTCAAATAACAAGACGTGCAATGGATATTTTTGGTGCAATAACTATTGTTCCAGGAGCTTTGGGATCATTTAAAAAATCAATATTAACCGAAACTGGTGCATATGACAAGGGAACAATTGTAGAAGATTTCGACACAACAATAAAAATTCTCAAATCGGGAATGATTATTAGAGGAAATACAAAATCTGTAGCATATACAGAAGCACCAAACACATTGAAAGATTTCTGCAATCAAAGAAAAAGATGGTATAGAGGGAATTTACAAGTAGTATCAAAACATCATGACGCTCTTACAAATCAGCGCTTTGGATTTTTACAAAAATTAGCATTTCCGTATATGGTAATTTCGATGATCGTGTTACCCATTACAGGCTATTTTGTTTTAGCCTCAGCTATTTTATCATTATTTGAAGGAGATCTTGTCTTTGTCTTATCATCTTTTGGATTCTTTATTGCCTTACAATATCTAATTAATGCCATGGCAGTAAGGATTGATGGAGATGATCCAAAAATAATTCTTTATTCAATATTTTTTAATTTTGGATACAAACAATTACTTGATACTTTATTGTTACATGCAGCAGTGAAACACATTTTCAGGAGAAAAGCTAAATGGACAAGCGCAAAAAGGATTGGTATGGATGAAAAATAAAACAAGTGTACACTTAGGAATTAAATCAGGAATGGTATTATTATGGAGTTTGATAATTTTTCTGAGCATAATCGTTCCTACAACAGTATTTGCTGAAGAAAACACAGGTTCCATTATGGTCGATTTAAAATCACAGTCAGGCGAAAGATTAGACACTTATCAAACAGTATTAAAAATATTTCAAGATGGAAATAATACAGCGTATAGAATTATAGAGTTTCCTGAAGAAAATCCAATATTAATTGATTCACTTCCCATAGAAGATAATTACAAAATTGATGTTTATGTAAATGGGATGTTGAGTGCAACAACTAAAAGTGCAGTTGAAAAAGAAGTTACTTTACTTGTCCCCATTCAAGGCGGAATGAGATTTGAAATACTATACAATGATGGAGAAACGCCAATAACAGGTGCAAAAATTTTATTAAAATCTAATGATGGGCAAATATGGCAACAAGAGACAGTAGGCGCAGATGGCAAATCAAAAAGATTTTGGATGCAGTCAAATAATTTAATCGAGGATTACTATGTAGCAGAAATAATAGTTGAGAAAAATCTTACCTATACAAGTCGTGAACAAATAAAATTTTATCCAGACTTCCAAGGAGAGATTAAAATAAAGACACCGTGGCCAAAGATAATCGATGATCTCATTACAGTATCTGTATACAATGACACGTCTCATAAAGTAACTAAGGATGATGGGAAATTTGTTGTTGAATTATATGATTATAAAAATAACAAAATTTCCCAATCAGAAGTAAATCACAGAGGGGATAGTTTTTTTTCAAATATCAAAGTAGGGCAATATACGTTTAAAACCATTCATTATCCCAAAGATAATCCAGCAAAAGGAGAAATTTTTGGAATAACAAATAGAGTTCTTTCAGGAAATGAATCCCAGATTGAAATTTTCAATAAAAAATCAGAAAATCAAGGTCTAGAAAAAACATGTAATTGTGTAGCTTTTAGACTAGATGATGTACAGGATTATTATCTCAACGTTCCGCAGATTGAAATCATGTCAATGTTCCAGAAAAAAGAGACCCCGTTAACTATTGGAATAATTGGAGGTTTTTGGGGAAATGACCCCAAAATGTTGAATTTTATAAAAAATGATATGAGTCGTCCAACTCAAACATTTGAGATTGGAAGTCATAGTTGGAATAACTCTCCTCTCATTAACTACGATAAAGAAGGTCAAAGAGAATTATTACAAAAAACTAATGACATAATCAATAAGACTTTGGGAGTAACGCCCACATCATTCATAGCAGTAGAAAATAAATTCAATAACGATACAAAAATAGTTTTACGGGAATTAAATTTCACCCATTTTACTGCACATATACAAGAATCACATACACCACCATATCCACTTGAAAATTCAGAATTGTATTATTTTCCTGCAAGTACCCAAACAGCTATTCTAAATACTGATTCAAATATTTGGGAACCAGTAGAAAACGAGGTCATGTATACTCAGGCCACGAATTTTCTAAAAGAATATGGATTTGCAGTAATTATGATGCATCCTTATGAATTTGCGGCAACAGATCTTGGGGTGTATACTGGTGAAGCCAACTTAGATACCATAGAAAATCTAGGAAAACTAATTGATCAGTTTAAAATTAATGGAATAAAAATTGTAAGTTTAGGAGGGATCACAGAGTCTGGAATTGAGAAAGACGAACCCATAGAAAAGATAGACTCGGAGTCAAAACACGCAGAAGAAGTATTTCAAAGTTGTAATTGTGTTGCCTTCAAATTTGTCACTCTTCAAGATTATTGGTTAAATGATGTTCAAATGGGGGTAATTGATACATTTGTCCAAAATAACGCAGGGGTAACGGTTGGAATAATTGGAGAATTGTTTGGAAATGACGCAAAACTTACAAACTATCTAACAAACAAAATCCAAGGAAACAACGGTATAGAAATTGCAAATAACGGCTGGAGTTACAATTCTTTTACAGACTTTTCAGAAACTGAACAAAATAATCAGATAAAACAAAGCAATGAACATCTTGCAAATATTTTTGGTGAAACCCCTACTGTTTTCATCCCTCCCAACAATAGATTTAACGAAAATACTATTTTAGCATTAAATTCAAACAATATGAAATATATCAGTTCAAACATAGTAAATGATCCACCACCTTATGACTTCAAATCAAATATTCAACATTTTCCTGCTGGAGCAGTTACTGGAAAATATTCCACAGAATTTAATTTAATTCAAGGAGTTAATCATGAAAAAACATTATCAGAGATACAAGAAAATCTTAACAGAGATGGTTTCTCAGTAGTGACATTATCTCCACAAGAATTTGCAAAAACTGAAGATGGAAAATACGTTAATCAAATCAATGAGAAACAAGTTGATGAGTTGGAATCACTTTTAGAAAAAATTCAAAATGAAAATTTAGAAATAGTTCCAATAGGAAAAATTGATCAAATAATTAGAAATAAAGTAATTTCAGATTCCATGAAAAATAAGACAAGTCATTGTAGTGATCCACTAGCTCCATCAGTTGATCTTAGTGGATGCGACCTTAGAAATCAACACATAGAAGAGATAGACCTGGGAAATGCTAACCTAAAAAACGTGGATCTTAAAGGTACAAAAATAAAAAATGTTGAATTAAAAAATGCCACTATTTCAGACGGAGATTTAAGAAGAACCGAAATTTCAGGAGTGAATCTTTCAGAATCAGAATTATCAGGCATAAATCTTTCAAATGCAATATTACGAGAAACAAATCTTCGAGGCTCTAATCTTGAAGAATCCGTCTTAAGATACATGAATTTCAAAGATTCAGATGTGAAAGGAGCTGATTTGTCAGGAGCTGATTTAACTGGATCTACATTTAGAGGAGTAGGATTCTCAAATGTAAATTTCACAGGTTCTGATTTGTCAGAAACAGATTTTTCTGGAATTAATCTTGCAGAATCAATTCTAAGAGATTCCAATCTACATGGAGCTAATCTAACAGGTTCTACATTCATCAAAGCCGTGCTAATAAAATCTAACTTAAACAATGCTGATTTGACCAATGCAAACTTCAAAGATGCCAATCTATATGGTTCAGATTTAACTGATGCAATTCTAAAGGACATAAATCTTTCAAATGCAATATTAAGAAATGTGGATTTTACAAGAGCTGATTTAACAAAAGTTATTCTAAAAGGAGTAAATCTTTCTAATGCGAACCTTCGAGAAACAAATCTTAGTGGTGTTGACCTCGCAGGAGCAAACCTTAACGGAGTAGATTTATCGGGTTCAGATTTAACTGATGCAAACTTATCAGATGTAAAAATTGCAGGATCAAAAATGAATGAAATAAAAATGTCTGGTGTTAATTTGTCTAATGTAAATCTTAATGGAATAAATTTATCTGGTTCTGATTTGTCAAATGCAAACCTTAACGGAGTAGATTTATCAAATTCTGATTTAACGAAAGTTATTCTAAAAGGAGTAAATCTTTCTAATGCGAACCTTCGAGAAACAAATCTTAGTGGTGTTGACCTCGCAGGAGCAAACCTTAACGGAGTAGATTTATCAAATTCTGATTTAACGAAAGTGATTCTCAATGGAGTAGACCTTTCAAATTCAGACCTAAAGGGTGCTAATCTTTCAGGATCTGATTTGTCAGGAGTGGACCTTAACGGAGTAGATTTATCAAATTCTGATTTAACGAAAGTGATTCTCAATGGAGTAGACCTTTCAAATTCAGACCTAAAGGGTGCTAATCTTTCAGGATCTGACCTAACTGGAGCTGATTTGTCAGGAGCTGATTTGTCAGATATAATGTTTACAGGAGCAATCATGAATAGAATTAATCTTAGCGAATCTAACCTTGCAGGCATTAGTCTTACAAGAGTGGACCTTTCAAATTCAGACCTAAAGGGTGCTAATCTTTCAAAGACAGATCTTAGAGATTCAAACATTTCTGGTTCTGATTTGTCAGGAGCTGATTTGTCAGGAGCTGATTTGTCAGGAGCTGATTTGTCAGGAGCTGATTTAACTAATACAGAATTGAAAGGAGCTGATTTGTCAGGAGCTGATTTAACTAATACAGAATTGAATAAAAAAGACATTGAAACTGCAAAATCTGATGATAAAACTAAACTACCAGAAAGAGGGTTCTTTTTCTTCAGAGAACTATTTTCATTCTTAAAATCTCTTTTTGGTCTTTAGTAATAATCACATATGTTAATAGGATTTTCAAAAATTAGTAAACACCATCGAAATTCAACACTATGATTCAACACATACATCATTATCATAGTTGGTAATTCTAAAAGTCTCTAATTCAGCCATTTTGCCCTCTCCCGTATAAACATCAATATGTTTTCCTATGATTGATGGCCCTATATCAGCAGATTCAAAAATCATTTTATTCCATGGTGGAGGTAATTTTGGAATAATCAGATTTGTTTTTTGGGAAATAATCTCAGAATCTACTGCAACGGATTGTACTAAAAGATTATTGCCGTGGGAGTCAAGAGGAACCATACTAAAATGAAATTTGTCACCATACCAGCCAATGTAATTACCTAATCTAGTTTTCCCCCAGCCTTCAGTTTTAACTTCAGACAAGAAATCAAATCGAAAATATTGTATTTCATCATCTATAGATACACTAACAAAATTTCCAGAATAATCTGATTCAACAGGGGTAAAATATCCTGTAATATACCAATCAGAAGTACAATTTGAAAATTGAATTAACATGTCTTCTTTTTGTTGGGATAAAGTAATTAAAAAATTAGTAACAGGATCATATCCCTTGTCCATCTCCAGAAAAAGAATATCTTGTTTTTGCAGATATTGAATGACATTTCCAAATTCTAAATAAGAGATTTTATCATCAAGAAAAAAGTTATAGACTACAAAAAGCCAATCAGGCACAAATATGTCGTCTCCATACACAAAATTTAATGAAAAATATGAAAAAATAGAAATTCCTAAAAATATTATTAAATAAAATTTACAATACAAAATAATCACTTTTTTGTAATAATTGTTATTCTATAAGACATTTCAAAGAAAATCAAAAGGCACGTGCTAGTTTGTACTCCATACTTTCTTTCCAATGCCCACTATCAATTTTAAATGAAGTATTACACTTTAAACAAAGAGATTCTGTGTACACATCCTGAAAAACCTCATCACAGTTTTTACATGTATATCTATTATGTAATACCCTATAATCAACACCTAATGCTTTAATTTCTTTTTTGCATTTTGGACATTTGTCATTAACATATGTTGATTCAGAAGAAAAATTACCACAGTCAAAATGTTCGATTAACTTAACTTGATCAAAATTAGAATTTTTACAATTAGGACATTGGTAAATTTGTGCCAGTCTTAAACTTCCACATGCATTACAACAAATTTCACGGATTTTTTTCAGTTCTATTATTTTTTCTTCAGAGACAAGTTTTTTGAGATATTCTAAAATATCTTCTTCAGAAAGATTGCTTTGTTCAATCAATCTTGAAAGAGTAACACGTTTGTAAGTATTAAAATAACGATCAATAAGATCATATCCGTCATTGTCAGAGTTTTTTACAGTATGCTCAAGAATAAACTCTTCATCTTCCAAAATCTTCATCACATTTTTTATGGCTTCATAATGTATTGGTTTTTGAATATAATGATAAGCACCTAAACCAATTACTTCTTTAATTGGGTCTTCATCTTTTCCACTTGCAGTTTCAATAATAATTTTTGTGTCAGGTCTAAGTGTTAAGATTTGAGACATGACAGATTTTGCATTTGTGTCTGGAAGATTATAATCTAAAAACACCAAAGGCGTGATACTATTATTCAATAATTCTTGAAAAAGAGCCAACCCTGACTCTCCAGTAGTACTAGTTTTAACATCAACATATCCCAATTTTTTTAAAAACTCTGTTAGTAGAATTCCAATCGCAGTACTATCATCTATTATCAAAATAATGTCTTTTGCCCCCATGGAAATTCTCTATTTTTTGTAGAATAATAATTGTTTATAAAATAATGAGTATTTACTTTTGATATATAGGATGAATTTTTCCATAATATGAATAATTTTTCTCATTCTTGTTTTTAGAATTTTTGGATATGATTTTATATTTGATGAGACTGTTCCGCTTAACAATTTTCATATTTTCACAAACAGGATTATACAATACACAAGAACCAATTTCAAAGTAACATAGGCATCACGATAAGAGAATTCTTTAATCAAAATATTATTCGTGTTTCAGATTAAACTGTTAAAGAATTTCCATACATCATATTTTAAAATTTTAGAGAAGACGATGTATATGTGTAGAATAGTTCTCAAAGGAGAATATGTCAAATTAATATTTGAAGAAAAAATATATCAAGAAAAAACGATTATTGAAAAAATAACTTGATAATTTTAGTTAAGCATAAACATTAAACATATTCAGAAAGATCGGCACAAATCGATATCAAAATTTTCTACAAAAAATAAAATAAACTAAATGACTTT
>JBHHVV010000050.1:0-10601 GCA_046754445.1 Candidatus Nitrosopumilus sp. | reverse complement strand
AAGCTGGAATTTGAGGATTTGCAAGTCCGATTATTGTCAATCCAAGAATCCCCATCATCAAAACAAATGGTAAGTGTTTTCGTATGAAATTTTTCCCCATAACTGATTTTTTTACAATTTTCAGTGAACTAAATTTTAAGATGGATTCTTTTTTCTCAGAGTTGTATTTTGAGTATAATACATACAATCCAGGAATTACTAAAAGCAAAAGCAATGCATAAAGAAATTCAAATTGAATTTCCATTAATTTCTACCTCTTTTTTTAGATCTGATGTATCGATTAAATGTAATATCAAACGGTTCATCATTTGAAAGATTGATAAAATCCATTCCCATCTTTTTTATTTCAAATTCGTTTCGTTCTTTTGTTTTTTTAATTAAATCAGAATATTCTTTTTGGAATTTTTTGTCAGAAGTATTTACAAGAATCTGCTCTCCGGATTCTGCATCTTCCAAATATGCATGTCCAATTTCAGGAATTTCTACTTCACGAATATCTGAAATGTTTACTAGAACAATTTGATGTTTGAATTTTAATAATTTTAAAGGTTTTACAAAAGAGTCTGAAATAAAATCTGAGACAATAAAAATAATACTTTTTCGTTTCAAATTATTTTGTAACCCAGAAAGTGATTTGAAAATATTAGTTTGTGTGCTTTTTGTTTTATATTCTAATAATTCCTGAAGAATTTTCATCATGTGTTTCTTTCCTTTTTTTGCTGGAATAAATTTCTCAAGTGAATTAGTAAAAAGACCCATTCCCACTCTGTCATTATTTTTCAATGCTGAAAACATCAATGAAGCTGCAACTTCAAATCCTAATTCTTTTTTAGTTTTGATAAAACCAAAATCATTTGACGCTGACATATCAATTACTATAAAGACATTAAGTTCTTTTTCTTCAACAAACTCTTTTACAAAAAGATCATTATATCTTGCTGAAACATTCCAATCAATCCTTCTTGCATCATCCCCTGCTGCATATTCACGAACTTCAGAAAATTCTATCCCTCCACCTCTGAATCGTGACCTGTAGGCACCAGATTCCATGCCTTCGACAAGATTTTTGCTCCTTATTTCCAAGTTTTTGACTTGTTTCAGTAGTTCAGAAAGTTTAGTCATCTTTATGGTGGACTGATTTTCTCTAAAACAAAGTCAATTATTTTATCAGGATTGATTCCATTTGCTTCAGCTTCAAATGTCAAAATTATTCTATGACGTAACACTTCATGTGCAATTTTTTTTACATCTTCTGGAATTATGAAACCTCTTCCATTTAGTAATGCATTAGCTTTTGCAGTTCTCATTAACCAAATAGAAGCTCTTGGTGATGCACCAAATTCAATCATGTTTTCTAAATCTAGATCATAATCTTTTGGGTTTCTTGTTGCATTTACGATATCTGCAATATATTCAGTAATTACTTTATCTGCATAAATTTTTTCATTGAACTTTTGAATTTCAAGAATTTCTGTTGGATTCATTAATGATTTTACAGAATCTGAATTGCTTGAAGAATTTTTTTCAATAATCTGAAGCTCATCTTTTTTTGATGGATAATCAATTAAAATTTTCAAAGCAAATCTATCAACTTGAGCTTCAGGAAGCTTGTATGTTCCTTCATTTTCAATTGGATTCTGTGTAGCCATAACTAGAAATGGTTTTTTTAATTCATATGTATCACCATGAATGCTAACATTTTTTTCTTGCATTGCTTCAAGTAATGCTGATTGTACCTTTGGCGGTGCACGATTTATTTCATCAGCTAGAATGAAATTATGAAAGATAGGACCTTTTTGTGTAACAAATGATCCTGAAGCATTCTTGTAAATTTTTGTTCCTAAAATATCTGCTGGAAGTAAATCCGGTGTAAATTGTATTCTAACATGATCAACATTAAAGATTTGTGCCATAGTCTTTACCATCAATGTTTTTGCTAAACCTGGAACACTTTCAAGTAAAACATGTCCATCTGAAACTATGGAGATAAGAATTTTTCTCAAGGCATCTTGTTGTCCAATTATGACTTTATGAGATTCATCAAAAATACCTGATAATTTCTCAGCATATTTTTGAGCCTGTTCATTCAAACCTTGAATTTCCTTGCTTGATACTGAATAATTTACATGATTTTCTCTAAGTGCCATGTCTCTAATTATCAGTTTTTGAATTAATAACAGGCTGGTTCATTCGAAAAATGTACCAATTTCGATTAAAGGAAAATTTGACATTTTATAGTGAGAATTGTTAAAATTTTTTTTCCTGACCCCTCTACTTTTCCTAGTAAATTTTGCATATGCTGATGATTTAGATATTCAAATGGATTGGTTAATCGAAGATCAACTTGACGATAGTGATGTATCAGAACAAGAATCTGATATTGTTTCAAGTTATGAAGAACTAATAGATAAAGAACCAGTCAAAACAATTTATGATAAATTTATCACTGACAATCAATATTCAATTGGAGATTATAAAATAACTATTGATTCAGAAGAAGGACAAATCCTTAATGGAGTATTGATAGAACAACGTGATCTTAGACAGGAAAGTTTCCAGCATAAAATAAAATATTATGATAGATTTTCAGATGGTTATATAGAAATCGCAGAAGCATTGTTAGATCCAATCGGTGATAGCAAATACATCATTGAAGGAAGATCACTTAATTACAATCCAAATTCAAACTTGGAACTTTTTGTACTTGAACGTGGTTACTCTATGGATGATTTGGCAGCAATTCCAAATGATATCTTTACTCCTAAAGAATTTACTTTAGGACGACAATTAATGCAAGAAACTGTAAAAAGTGGAGAAGGTGGATTTGATCTTAGAGAATATTCTCCAAACTACTTGTTACTAAATAAAGAACAAATTCAAGAAAGAATGATTAATGCATTCACAGAGCAGACTTCACAAATATTTAACGAAATGATATCTGGAGAAAAATTGCAACCTGATGGTACAATACCAAATACTGAAATAGCAGTATCACAACCATCAAGAGATTTTAGAAATATATTTGATAATTTCAAGTTTGAGCAACCAAAGTTTGAAAATACAAGACACATACGTGATTCATTACAGAGTCAACCATTCCAAGTAATACAACCAACACAAGACTTTGAAGATATTTCATTGCTCTTGATAATTCCTGTATTTGTTGCATTAGTTGTATTTGGATATATTATGCGCAAAAAGCTATTGGAAAGAAAACTTGAAGAACCACGATTACAAATCTCCAAACCACAAATTGACTATAAAGAATTAACACAAGACATGCTTTTCAAATCCAGAAATCTTTATGAGAACAACAAAAGAAAAGAGGCTTTTGAACTTCTCAGTCAGGCAATAAGATACTATTATTCTCAAAATAGGAAAATTTACAAAGAATTGACAAATCTGGAATTATTAATCCATCTTAGAGAATCAAACGCAATTGAATACGGTCAGGTAAAAAATTGGCTCTTACTATGTGGCAGTGTGGCATATGCCAAGTATGACTTCATTGATAATGATTTTGATAACATGCTATCAAAATTTTCCAAGGAGATTTCTAAATGATAAATTTTAAGACTATCTCATTGTCGGGAATGATATTTTTCTTAGTTTTAATTTCCATACCCATCCAAACTTTCGGACAAAATGTAGATGAAAAAATTTTCCCTGATTGGGTAAAACAAGCAACTGAAATATGGGTAAATGATCAGATAACAGACTCTGAATTTTTTGCATTAATTGAAACAGTTCTTGATAAAAAAATCGTAATAGAAAAAATAGAATCAAAAGAAAATCTAAAACATACTGCAAAAATGGTAATCAATGATTTTCCAGAACTTGAAGAGAAAAATTCTTTAGAATTAATTCCTTCTTGGGTCAAAGATAGGGCAGAATGGTGGATTGATGGAAAAATCACTGATGCTCAATTCCTTAGAACCATACACTATTTGAGAGAAGTTGGATATTTGGAGTACAATCCAGAAAAAAGTATTTTTTCAAATGATGAAACCTATCAATCAAGTCTTGAGAGATTTTTGCTAAATGACAAAGAAGTTTTGAATATTACTAAAGAAACAAAATGGAGAATTTTATCAACTGAATATGGATTTGAAGAAAAAGAGGGAGTTGTAGACTCTGTAAAAATTCTCTTCACTGATATAACTAGAGTATATGAGCCTATTTTCTACAAATTCAAAGTTCCTACATTAGTTATACAAATATCAGAATTTAACGATCAAAATGATCTAAATAATTATTGGAATTCTTTTGAAGATAGAAGTCAACAAGAAATTTTTGATTCAGCATATCTTGTGGGATCTCCAAATAAAAATTCAAAGTGTATATTTAATTATAATTCAAATGGTGCAATGACTTCTTGCATGTATGATAATCTGATAGTACAGGTGATCATTTTTGATCAATATGGAGAGCATTTTGATTATAATGATGACCAATTAATTTTAGATGAAACTGAACCTACTAGCAGATTTTCAAGTGAAATTTTGAATAAAATTAGCATCTACAAAAATGAATACATAAACTCTCAACTACATCATGTATTACAAAAAAATATTATAGGTGACAATGAAAACTCATCTGAGAATAAAGCTCAGATTATTCCAAAATCTATTGAACCAGAAAAATCAGTTATTCATGGAGTAGAAAATTTTTCATGTACTCGTGATGATTTTGGACTAGTAACAATTTCTGGGCAATATTATAATGATCATCTTAAACGATCTCAGGCAGTTCTTACAATTTCATTTTTGGATGATAAAGGAAACGTCATAGGAAAAACTAGTACATCACTTTATGATCTAAAAGAATTTGAATCGAAAAGGTTTGTAGGTCATTCAAAATGGAATGAGAATTTTTATTCTTGCCAAGTTCTTGTAAATTAGAATTCTTTATCAACTCATTCAGAAATTATTTACACATTGGTACATTTTTCGAATGAACCATTTCTCTTTTATTCAAAATATTTTCATTAAATTAAGAAATGATAAAAAATATCCAATTAATGGCAATTTCTATTATTGTTACAGCTTTACTCGTATCAATTCCAGCTCAATCTATATTTGCAGATAGATCAGAGGCTTTTACAAACACAAAGAAATCAGCTGGAATTATAATGAAATTTTGCGCAAATGAAGTCTTTACACTCCAAGATTGTCATGAACGATATGATGGAATTGGATGGACAGATAGAATCAATGTTCTAGTATATGCACCAGGCTGGAATACTGATTCAGATAAAATTGAACAAATTGGCGGCAAATCTAATCCTTTAGATGTTTACACTGATGCTGCACGCGTTGATAATGTTGAATTTTCAGAAACTGGTCCTGATACTGGTATCTTTATGGGTGTTGTAAAATTAACTGGTGCAAAGATGTATACAGTCCATGATACATTTAGAACTACTGTAAAAACTCCTGGAATGACAATGGATGCAGATATGCTAAATTTATCTACTCATGACCGTGCAGTTATGATTGCAACTACTCCTCAAGATGGTAGAGTAACTGTTGCTTGGGAATTTAATGATGATGAAATTATAACAAAATCTGCATATTATGGATGGCAAATTGGTCAAGCCCACTTTAAAAAGGAAGCTTATGATGTAAATGAAAAAGTATCTTTTTTCATCAGAGATGCTGACTTGTGGAAGCATCACAGAGAATTTTTCACAAATTATGTCAAGGTCTATTCTGATACTGATAGAGAAGGAATTCATGTAGGTGTTCAGTTTGTAAAAGATATGGAGCATGCAACTATTCAAAATGAGTTTACTGATAGACACTTAACGGAACCTGCATCAAGTTCACTTACAAAATATACTCCTGATGGAAAATGGAAGACTTACTTTTGGACTGAACCTGGAGGTGTCATTGGTGTTGATCAAGATTATGATCTTAATTTGATGGTTCATGATGGTTTGACAGACATTCACGAGATGGGACTTTCATATGATATGGATATCTATCTTAATGGCGAATTAATTGAATCAAGAAATGATCAATATTGGGTAGATGGTCAAGGTGTTGAACCAATTCGTTTTGATGAAAGAGGCTCAGCTAAAATTGTCATTTCAAACATATTTGATGATGGTCAAGATGTAAACTTTTCATTTCAGGTAGCACCTGAAGCAATCCTTGCTGAAGTTGTACCTAGACATGGTTCTTTTGAAAGAGGAAATATTCCTGATTACTTTAAGGGATATGAACATCCTCACTACATTAACTATCTTCCAGGAGAATTTATTATGACAACTACAGATTCTTCTGACGAAGAAGATAAACTACGTGTATCAAATGGTGATACTATTTACATTGAATATGATGATATAACTTTACCAAAACCATATACTACAAAAGATAGTCTGGAAATTGTTGCAAGAGCACTAGTTCTTGATACTGGAGTAACGCCACCAGATAATTCTGAATCTGAAATTTTTGTTGGAACACCACGAACAAGTATCACACCAGTTTCAGCAGATATTGATATCCCAAGTTGGATAAAGAAAAATGCAGCATGGTGGTCTGATGGACAAATAAATGATCCAGAATTTGCAAAAGGAATTCAATACTTGGTTCAAGAAAATATTATTGATATGCCTGCAATAGAAGAGTTAGAAATAGAAGAAGACGCAAGTATCACATCAATTCCAACTTGGGTTAGAAGCAATGCAGTATGGTGGTCTGATGGCCATCTAACTGATGTTGAATTCGCAAACGGAATCAAATTTTTGATTTCAAATGGTTTGATCAAAGTTTGAAATTTTTATTGCATTGAAACAATTTCAGATTAGCATGAACCAAAAACATCTATTAGTATTTTCAATCTCTCTTGTCTTAGGTTCAGTTCCAGTTGTATATGCAGGAGGTTCAGAAAGTGATGTTCTTTTCATTAATGATAATTATTTTAAAGTAAAACTTGAAACAAACCCTTCTATTTTAGAAGGTGATGAAAATCAAATCAATTTTAATATTACAACAATTAATGATGATTTACAACAAGTAGTTTCTGGTGTTGAATATAAAATTGAAATTTTTGATAGTCAAGGTAACCTTATTGTAGATTTTACTGCTTTTTCTCCTGATGAAAAATTAGAGACCATAATTATCCCTAGCCAAAATCTAAACTTTTCAGGTCAAAATACAGAAAATGGTGTTTGGCTAGCCTCCAATCTGTCCCCTTTATCCATTGAGGCACCAGTATTTTTGGAAGGTGGATTAGTAGATGTTAGAATTACCATTTTATCTATTGATTCTGAGCCAGTATCAGGAAATGATACCACATTTCAAATTTTATTTACAATGGGAGAATTCATTCCATTTTCAGTAGAAATTGATGATACAACATATGATATGACATTTGCTACATACTTTGATAAAATTGAAGAATTTCATTATGATGCTGAAAATAAAAAGTTAACAGCTCAAATGCCATTTGATTGGGACAAAAACTTTATTGAATCAATTCCCTTTGTTCATGCTGAATACTATATTCCAAAAACAGTAGATATTTTCAATAATCATGAAATACAAATGTCTGTAAACGGTATTTCATTTTTTGGAACAATAGATCGTTCTGCTGATGATGAAATTGTTGTACACTTTCTGCTATCATCAAAAAAATTACTTAAATTATTTGAAGAAATCCCCTCTGAACAAAATGATAAAATGTTCTTTGGTATTGAGTCTGGTAAAAAACGAGATGTTCAAAAGAAAGATGCGTCATTGGAAGCTGGTGATAAAGTAATTGTATTATCTTCAGAAGAAGATTGGAAATTTCATTTATCACTTACACCTAAAGGAAAAATCAATCCAGGAAATGATTTAACACTGCATATCGAGTTTCATGATCCTATTACAAATACTCTGATCACACAAAATGTGTATGACCTTGACGTTTTTCTAAATGGAAAAATAATAGAGTCAAAGAAAGGTCTTGATGCATATGATGGAACTGACTCAGTTATTATCAACTTTGATCAAACTGGGGCTGTAATTGTAAGAATTTCAAATGTAAATAATTTTGATACTTCTGGAGAATTTTCCTTCAAAGTCACAGAACCTAAAGAAGAGCTGTCAGGCGATCACTTTGTAGACATCACAATTGGTTCATCTCTTCCAGGATGTGAAAAAGATGATTCTTGTTATGTTCCTTCTTCACTTAATGTTGAACCAAACCAAATTGTACTTTGGAATAACAAGGATAGTTCTGCTCATACAGTAACTTCAGGAGCTCCTGATATTGGAGCCTCTGATATTTTTGATAGTGGAATTATAGCGGCTGGTTCAAAATATTCCTTTAAATTTGAAAAACAGGGGAATTTTGACTATTTTTGTACACTGCATCCGTGGATGATAGGCACAATTAAGGTAGGTGCTACTGAACCACTTGTTCCTGATTGGGTGAAAAATAACGCTGCATGGTGGTCTGATGGACAAATTAATGATTCTGACTTTGCAACAGGATTAGAATTTCTTATCAAAGAAAACGTGATTGATGTTCCTAAAGATATTTCCTCTAAAGTAACATCAGAAAGTACGATTCCTGATTGGCTTAGAAATACTGCAAAATGGTGGTCTGATGGAATGTTATCTGATTCAGAATTTCTTAAAGGAATTGAATGGATGATAAATAACGGTGTCATCAAAGTTTAATGTTTTTTGATTTCAAACCAGTACATTTGACAAATGAACCAGTCCTTTTTTCTAAATATTTTTGATTTTCTATAATGTGAAAGACAGAGCATCTCTATTAATTGATATAATTTACAAAAATCCCGGACTACACTTTTGTGAAATGATTCGTGTATCTGGAATGAAAAATGGAGTTTTAACACATTATCTTAACAAATTAGAATCAACTGGAATTATCAATATTCAGCGAGAAAAAAAGAAGACAAGATTTTTCTCACCAAAAATCAGTAATTATGAGGTAAAAATTATAAAATTTTTGAGAAAAGAAACATCACGTAAAATCATTCTTTCACTACTTGATGGAGGTATGGAATTCAGTAAAATTACAAATAAAGTATCAAAATCTGCTCCAACAATTTCTCAAAATCTTTCGGAATTAATAAAAAATAATTTAATTATTGTAAAACTTGAAAGTTCTCAGAAAAAATATTTTATTAAAAATAATTCTTTACTTAAAAAAATAATTAAAAAATATCAATTTGACTGATATTTTCAAAATAAATCCCATAATGATTAATGAATTATAATAGTGGTATATTCTAAAAACATATAGTATTTTCGTTGAATCTACCAGTACAACTTACTAATGTACCAATTATGTTTTTAATAAAATTTTAAAATCATCATTAATGACTTTTCTAAAACAGAACAGAATATCTATGATCGCAGGAACATCAATTCTAACAATTGCACTAGCTTTTGGTGGCTATTCATTTGCAAGTCACAGCTTCGAAGCTGGAGTATCAGGTGATAATATTCCTGATAATACACACATCTTATTGAATGGTATAACATTGGAACCTGGAGACGTATTGCCTCTATATGATGCAAGTCCCAACTATGTTTCAGGCCATTTCTTACTAACTGATGAATGTGTACCTGTAGCTGAAAGTGATGACACATTTAGACCACGTGTTAATGTAATTGCTGGACATATTGATGAATCTGTAGGAAATACTCACTTTGAACCAATGGCATTATTCTTCATATCTCATGCCTCAAATGGTGAAAATAGATGTGTATGGCATGCCCATATTCCTGATCCACTAAACGGTGGAGCACCAAAAGTCACTGACATTTTCCTATATAATGGCGGTGAATCTGATGTAGTATTTTCAGGACAACACATAGTTGACATCAATATTCAAAGTGTACTTGGTAATATTGGATCTAATCCATATACTGAAACAGTAGCTGACTTTGGTGAAAACCCAATCTACGATCTTAACGACGAAGACCATACAAATGATGGACTAGGCCACTCAAGTGGTGGGGGTCACTAGGAAATGCTTTCTAAAAATACCTCAATGCTTATGATTGCATCTGTTACAACAGTAATGTTGTTCTCACTTGCATCATCCGAAGAAGCATTTGCACATGGTAGACAAGTAATCCCAGTTCATGATTTAGGTGATAGTATAGATCGTAGCATCACTGTTGTATTAGGACACAACAATGAACCTACAACAGCACAAGAATCTGGTAAAGCTAGCGGTAACCATCCAATGGAAGTATTCATTAGAGATACTAGAACTGGATTAAATCTTTCAGGTGCTACTTTGACGGTTGACAAATACTATTACAAAAATGATAAAGCATTCAACAAAGCTGCCGAAAAAGGTTTTGTGCCTTTAGAGACAGACGTTGATGTTCGTGGTGTTCACGGAGATCCAGGTCACTATTTTGCTAGACAAATTCTTGCAAAACCAGGAATCTATGGCTATCATGTAACTGGAACCGTTGATTACTTTGGTACAGGTCTCGTTAACATAGATGTTATGGCAGTTTGTCGCGATGCACCAAATCCTTCAGTATTTAATACTCCAACCTTCCAAGGTGGATTTGGTTGTACTGCTGACATCGATGACGACAAATTCCCAGGAAAAAAAG
>JBHHVV010000049.1:0-10607 GCA_046754445.1 Candidatus Nitrosopumilus sp. | reverse complement strand
ACTGAAACTGTTACTAAAGCAGCACCTGTAGAAGAAAAAACAGAATAATTCACTAAATAATAATGTCAAAATTTTCAACTAGATAATAATGATTACTGTAAAATTAGTAGGTGGAGCAAAAAAGTCTTTTTCAACAGAAGTATTAAAGATTGACAAATCTGATATCTCTATTCAACAATTGCTTAATCTATTATTGGAACAAAGACCAATTGATTTACCTAAACTAGATACAGAGAATATTTTGATTGCAATTAACGGATGTGATTCATCTGCAATGGATGGAAAATCTACAATGATCAAAAATAATGATCTTGTAAGTATTATTCCAGTTATACATGGTGGTTCATCAAAAAAAATATTTTTAGAAGTAGCAAAAAAACAAATTCAAATTATTGAAATTAAAGGCAAAAAAATTATCGATGTAAAATTCATTGATAATTTAAGAAAAAAATACCCAAAAATTCAATTGCAAGCAATATCTAGCAATTTTATTTTAAATAAATCCCATCTTAAAAAAATATTATCTTTGTCATTAGAATCTAAAAAAAACAATATTTTACTTTCAAATAAACTTGAAATGGATATTTTAATGCGTTTTGCATTAACTAAACAAATCTCTCATGCCATATCTACTGTTGGAATTAAACCTAAAGTTAATTTTATTTTAATTGCAATGGGAAATAAAAAAACTTTAGATTCATTGTTTCATGAATTACTACCCTTAACAACAAACTTATTTCAATCAAAAAACAATTCATTCCTAAAAAAACATTTTAAGATTTCTCAAAAACAACTTGATGTTGTTTACTCAAAAACTCCGCTTGAAGATATTTTAGTAGAAAAAGCAGCTATTTTACTCTGATAAACTTCGTTTAGTTTTTTCTATACTAAGTATATCTGATTTCTTTACTATGGAAATTCCTGTCTTGTCTCCTAAAATTTCTATTAAGATAATTTTATTTGGAAATTCTAGTGATACTTTATTTTTAATTTTATCGGCAATTTTTGTAATTATCTCCTGGCTGCATAAATTTGAATTTCTTTTTTCTATTGAAATTCTATATGTTTCATCATCCAAAATTTGGTTTGTACACTTTGTAACTATATTTTCAATCTCTTCAATTTTTGTTTCTGTAACATGTTGAATGGGAATAATTCTTAGGCAATATCTAATGCTCCATGGCTCATCAAGAAGCATCTCTTTCATTTTTCTTACAACTAAAACTGGATCAAGATTTGTGTCAGCAGTCAGAATTCCTGACATATTTGTAATTGAAATTTTAACATCAGAATCCCCAAATTCCTCTATAATCCCCCGCAACTCTTCTTCAGTTTCAGGTTCTAGATGTCTTGCACATGTGATGATTAAATTCATTGTATTGACAATTCCTCTTTATTCAAAGCTCCATCTCGAATAATTTTGATTTCATCATTTTCTATTTCTATTATTGTTGATTCTGTTTTACTTGTAATTGTTCCTCCATCAACAAAAATATCATAATTGTGAATATTTTTTATACATTCATCTGGGTTTGTAAATGATGAATGCCCAGAAACGTTTGCACTAGTCCCTACAAGCAAGTCACATTTTTTTAATAATTCTAATGTACATTCATGATCAGGAACTCTTATAGCTATTTTGTCGTTTAAATTTAATAATTTTTTTATTTTTTTATCAGTCAATTTTAGAATAATTGTTAGTGGTCCTGGCCAAAATTTATCGGCAATTTTTTCAGCGAATTTATCAAAAAAAACAATTCTCTTTGCTATATCTTTTGAATAAACTAGTAATGGAAGTGGTTTTGAAAAATCTCTGGATTTTATTGAATAAATTTTTTTTATTGCTTCTTCACTATATGGATTACATCCTATACCATAAACTGTGTCAGTTGGAAAAACTACTATTCCATCATTTTTAATTATTTTAGAGGCTTTTTCAATTCCTTCTCGATTACACTTAACTCTCATATCTGATGTATTCTTTTTTTGTTTAATTATCATTTACTTTGGAATACGTTTTTAATAGTAGAATGCTTTTATCTGTAAGATATGTCAAGTACTGATTTTGAAGATACAGAATTTGAAGATGACTTTGATGACGAATTTGATGAAATAGATGATTAGATACTTAGACCAAAATTATCTGCAAATCTTGTAAATGTATAATATGCTTGAAGAAATTCTCTTCCAGTTTGACTAATTCTATATTTGTTTGAACCTTGATTATCTACTTGTTCTAACAACCCTTGTGATACTAAAGTTTTTAAAATTCTTGATATTCTAGAATGAGAAATATTTGCTTTTCTGATTAGATAGGTTACTGTTGCTCCGTCCTCATCCTGCAGATCATCTCTTGTAGTAGCTAAAATATCTCCTATGATCTTCATATGTGTTCTATATTCTGCCATTCTTCTATAGAACCTTGTTTTAATTTCTATGAGAGGACGTCGATACTTTCCAATATACTAAAAAGATAAAAGAATTTGACAATTTTTCAAATTCTAGAAATTTTGAGCCTGAATTGAAATTATTCCATACCTTCATCAAATTTTATCTTGGTAAGTGGAACTTTACTAACTGGAATGAATAATGCAATTAATCCTGCAATTTTGATTGTCATTGAAGCAGTGTATAATATTGATTCTGGAAATACAAATGAATACCACCCTAGAAATTCTCCCAATGCTAATAATCCTAGTCCTACAGCAATTGAAATTGCACCTTTATTTTTATTCTCAAAATATGATAACATAGTTTCAATTGCACCATACGCTAACAAAATAAAAGAAATTGATCTGAAAATATGTTCTAACTGTACAGAAGAAACAAGAAACAACGGTAAAATTCCAACTGATCTAAAGTAACTAGATTTTGGAAAAAATGATTTAATACTGTGAGAAAATGCAATGAAAAAATATCCTACTGTTTGAATTGCTATGCCTAAGGTTTGAACCCATCTTTCTATACTTCCAGATTTTATTACAAAATCTTCTACCATGTACCCTGTCCAAATCACAAAAAATCCTAAACCAATAGATAAAAATGCAATTGATAATCTGAATAATGTTGGACTGCCGGTATTTCTAAATCCAATTATTGACATAACTCCAATTGCTAATCCTACTAAAAATCCTACAAGATTAAGAATATTTTCTAACAAAAATTCCAATGATATTTGGAATTTGTTAAAGTAATTATTTTAATCTGATGAATGATTTTACTATCTTGTTAATCCCATTCATCCAGTGAACCTGAAGATTGACCTTCTGTACTTGCCGTATAATCTCCTAGAATATCTGAATATTTTGGTTGATTATGTGCTACAAATTTTACATATTCTCCATAACTCATATCTAGATCACATGAACCACATTTTACAAAAGAATAATCCATTGCCAATTCTGCATCTTTATTGCATTTAGGACATTTTATCTTCATAATGACTTTGGTCTTTGTTAATTATTATTACTTTAGATTCAAAAAAAGATAAAAGGAGTTCAATACTGACAATTTTCATGAGTCGTACTTGCACTAAATGTAAGAATTCTATTCCTGATACTGAAGAATTAGGTATTGTTGCAGCAAAGTATCCTACTTGTAACAAATGTTGGGCTGAATGGAAAGAATATCAGATAATGGTTATGAATGAAATGAAACTTGACATGTCTATGCCTGATCATAGAAAATTGTTGAAAAAACATGAAAAAATCTTTGTAGGAGTAATGTCTCCTGAAGGGGAAGTCATAGATTATACAAATGAGGATAACAGAAAACCAGACGAACCTGTAAACAGCTAAAATTTCAAATGCACTTTAGCATTATCTGGAACAACAATCATAACTTTTCTCTTTTGTTCTTCTCCTAAATTATTGATAATTTTTTTAATTGTACTTGAAATAATCTCTTTTTCATTTTCTTCTAGTGTTAAATAAATCTCCAGAATTCCATCCAAATTAAACGCAATTAGTTTTTGTGGATTTTGGGATATTTCCGTAATATATGCTGAAAATAATCCTTCTCTTTGCTCTTCAGAAAGTGTTGCCAAAATTTTAAGCCATGTTTTGAAAAGCTTTGAAAAATTAGGAAATGGAATTGTTGGCCCTGCTTCTAATGCATTGTTAATAACTTCATCTTGATCCGGTTTTGATAATGAAAAAAATTCCATCATTCTTTTTTTTAAAATAGGATTTCTAAGAAAATCTGGTAGACTTGCTAAGTTTACTATTATATTTCCAGCAAAATTTTCTCCAACCATCGATCTAAGCAAATCTCAGTTGAATATAAAATCATGTGCAACACTTTAGCTTAAATAAACGAAATAGAAATTCAACAACATGACATCTACTGTAGTTGTTGGAGGATTTTTTGGAGATGAAGGAAAAGGAAAGATTATTTCATATTTAGCTATTAAGGATAACCCAAAAATTATAGTTCGTGGTGGTGCTGGTCCAAACGCTGGTCATACCATTAGAGATGGTAATAAAGTCTACAAAGTAAGAATGCTTCCCAGTGGTTTTTTGAATAAAGATGCTAAAGTAATGATTGGACCTGGCGTTGTAATAAATCCTAAAATTCTAAAAAATGAAATTAATGATTTTGAAGTTTCTGGACGTTCATTTGTAGATAAACACTGTGGAATTATTGAAGATTCTCATCTACAAAGAGATTCTAAAGGCGAATTAAAAGAAAAAATTGGTAGTACTGGTTCTGGTACAGGTCCAGCAAATGCTGATAGGGCAATGAGAGTTTTAAAACTTGCAAAAGATTTTGATTCTTTATCTTCTCTAATAGTAGATGTTCCGCATGAAATTAACTCTGCATTATCTAATAATGAACATGTTTTGGTAGAGGGAACACAAGGAACTTTTCTTTCTTTATGGCATGGAACATATCCTTTTGTAACCTCCAAAGATGTAACTGCTTCTGGAATTTGTGCTGATATTGGTCTTGGACCAACAAAAGTAGATGAAGTGATTGTTGTTTTCAAGTCATATGTTACACGAGTAGGCACCGGTCCTCTTGACAAAGAACTTTCTCTAGAAGAAGCAGAAAAAAAAGGGTGGTCTGAATTTGGTACTGTGACAGGACGTCAAAGACGTGCTGCTGATTTTGATTTTGATTTAGCTAGGCGTGCAATAATGCTTAATGGAGCAACACAAATCTCTATCACAAAATTAGATGTTTTGTTTTCAGACTGTGCAGGTAAAACCTCCTATGATGAATTATCTAATGATGCAAAAGCATTCATAAAAAATATTGAAAATGAATTAAACACGCCTGTAACAATTATTGGTACAGGCCCAGCTGTCAATGATGTCATTGATAGAAGAATCTAGGCTCCAAATTTTTGGATAAGTTTAATTTGATTATCTACTGAAAATGTCTGTGGATAAATTACAACCTTCTTCTATTGATAAATTACCGCGTTACATTCAAGTTCATTCCACTTTAGAGTTTACTAGGCTCGTTTGTGCCCTTGAGCGTGCACCACGTGTATCATTTTTACATGATCATGATGGTAAAAAAATTTTATCTGTACAAATGGATATTTTAAAAGAAAAACCAATTGTTTACTATACTCCCCTAGAGCATAATGGTCACTATCTTTGTTATGGACTAAAAGGAGGAAAAGAAGAATCTAATATTGTAGATACTACTTCAGATGCTAGCAAACTTTATTCTCCGATTGTTAGAATAAAATCTCTTCCAAAAACATTACGTCCGGGAAATGGAACTCTTGATAGATATCAACCAATTGAATTAGAAGATATGTCTAGTCTTGCAAAACTCACTTGGGGTTTTGAAGAAAATCCCTTTCCTCTATTCTTATTTCCACATAATGACCAATGGTTAATTGGAGTTTTTATGAATTTTAATGATGAAGGCACTTCATATTTTTGTCATGTGGTGCTGGACAGTGATCCAAAAAAACCCTTCTTGAAATTCTCTACTATTAATGGAGACTTGCCTACCTTTGTAGAAAATCCGTCAGAACATGGTTATTCTTATATCAAAATAATAAAATTAAAAGACACTCACCCTTTAGTTGACTATGGCCACCTTCAAAACTAGACTTTCACAGATCTCAAAAAGTAATGGTAAAGTAATTCTTGCAAATGATTATGATATATCCGTAAAAAATCTGCAAACAAAAACTATCCAGAACATTAAACAATTGCATCCTTATCTTTGTGGAATTAAACTAAATTTCCATTTACTTTTACCGTTAAGTGGTAAGGAAATTCTGAAAATCAATAAAACAGCACATAGATATGGATTGCAAACAATTGCAGATATCAAACTTAATGATATTGGAAATACTAATAGAGTAACAACTGAATATCTTTGGAATTTAGGATTTGATGCAGTTATTGCTAATCCCATAATGGGACTTGATAGTCTAAAAAATCTTGTAAAATCTGCTCATAAACATGAATGTGGTGTAATCACTTTATGTCATATGAGTGCACCAGAGGCAAAATTATCATATGATATGGAGATCAAAATGAGAAAAAAACAACAACTATACCAATTATTCTTAAATTGGGCTCTAACTTCCAAAGTTGACGGAATTGTAGTTGGAGCAACTTTTCCAAAAATAATTCAATATTGTTCTAAAAAAGCCGGAAAAAATTTAAGTATATTTTCACCTGGTGTTGGTACTCAAGGAGGTAGTGCAAATGAAGTTATTTCTTCTGGAACTGATTTTCTAATTGTTGGCAGAACTATTTTAAATGCAAAAGATCCTGTAAGTGTATCTAAAGAATTACAATTACAAAGTTTTGGTAAGTAACATTTGGGCTTTTGTTAAAACTGTCTTTGCATTGTCAAATGTAGTTTTTTCCATAGCAGAATTGTAATCTACCCATGCATAATCTTGATGCTCATGAGAAATTTCTACATCTTTAGTTTTTGTTTCAGCTAAGAAAAATATCACTTTTTTCTGAACTAATTCTCTTTGATATTGGAAATTATATTGAATCCATTCTTCAAAATCCTCTAAAAATGTAATATCTGTAATTCCTGTCTCTTCTTTGGCTTCTCTAATTGCAGTTTGATGTGTTGACTCTCCTTGTTCCATTTTCCCTTTTACAAAATCCCAATGTCCAGATGGATAATGTAATAATAAAAATAATATTTTTGATTCTTCTTTTCTAAATAGCACAATCCCTGCAGAGGTTTCTTCTATCATTTGCCCAGCCTTCTTTTTCTTTCTTGAAATGTTCTAATAGCTCTCATTAAATCAATTTTCCTAAATTCTGGCCAAAAAATATCCATGAATACTAATTCACTATAAGCACTTTGCCACATAAGAAATCCGCTCAATCTCTTTTCTCCTGAAGTTCTCAATACCATATCTGGAGATGACTGAGGTAAATGTGATGTGTACAGATTTGATTCAATTTCTTTTTTATTGATGTCATTTACATTTAGACTCCCATCTTTAATTTTCTCTCCAATTTTTTTTACCGCATCTACTAACTCATATTGTCCTCCATATGCTAAGGCAATGTTTAGAAAATGATTATCATAATTTTTTGTTGCATAATCTAATCTTGCCAAAACTTCTTTGATAGAATCTGGCAATAACTCAATTCTCCCTATACCTTTTACTCTCATTTTACATCGATGAATTCTAGGATCATTGTACAGTTTTTCTAGTCTCATTCGAATTAATTCGTAAAGATATTCTAATTCCTCATCTTTTCTATTCAAATTTTCAGCAGAAAGTGCATATAACGTGATGATTTTAATATCAAATTCTTCACACCAATCAAGAAGATTTTCAACAGCATCAGCACCCTTCCAATGTCCCTTTTTTGGCATTGTTAGATGTCTTTTTGCCCATCTTCTATTTCCATCTAAAATTAAAGCAACATGATTTGGAATATCTCCATTTTGAATTTCACTTTCGAGTCTCTTTCCATAAATCTTGTAGAGACCTGATAACTGAAAAATCACATCTTTAATCTTGCTAATACCTGTTCACCTGCTATTGTTATTTTAATAATTGGCGATATCAGTGTTATCCAAAAATTTGTTCTTAAGATGATATTGAACCTAAATTTAGTCTGAAATCATCTCTTGATCTTTTTGTTTTCTATATTTTTTGAATAAAATTGTAGCTGAGATTAAAGTTGCTGCTAATCCTCCCAACAATGGTGGAATCAAAGTAAATGAACTTTCATCAAAAATCATTATATTCGTAAATTGTAATACTGTGGGGAAAAGTGAAATTAATACAATGATTCTCAATATATCGCTTATTTGCCTTGGAACTCCTCCAATCCAATTACTCAATAACGTTCCAGCAAATATTGCCCCCATTCCAATCCATAAGATTGGTAATGCTCCTGCAATAAATTGACCAATAATTATTTTGTCTGTAATCTTTGCACTAAATTCTAAGTCTGATTCAATTAATCCTGTGTCAACTGCACTAATTCCTGCTGGAATTGATGAAAGAATTAGTAGTATGCCTGCAACCATTGTAAACATTCTGATAAAACCCATTGGTGTAGGTTTAGACCAACTAGACCAAGCTCTGTCAATATCAAACGCTCTTATCAAAAATGCTCCTCCCAAAATACTTACAAGAACTGCAAATATTTCTCCAGTGATTTCAAATACAGATGCAATGCCACCTATTAACAAAAGAATTCCTGGAACTCCTAAAAAGAATTTTGAATATCTTGAATCATACGCAATCATCTTTAGATATTTTCCAAAAACTGCATACGAATATTCGACACTTCTACTTACTTTCATTACAACTCGTTGAACTGAAATAACAGGTAAAACATTTTGAATTACTGGGATAACACTTTCGTCATCTTCTCCATCAGAAACAATCACTGCACCATTTGCAGAAAACTTTTCTAAAACTTTCCTTGTTTCAGCAAGAATTTTTTCATCAGCTTGAACTCCTCTATCTTTCACTCCTGCAACTGTAATTACTTCAACTTTATACCCTTTACTGATTAAATCTTCATATGTTTTAATTGCAGAAAATATGGAATTAGAATCTGCATCTTCAGGATCTTCTAATGCTAATCTCTGAGCTGCTTCAATACATGCATCTCTACCAATCACTGGTGTGATAATACCTGCCTTTTCTCCTACATCATTGTCTCTATCAATACAAATTACCAATAGTCTGTTTGCCGTGGATGCATTGACATCTTTTTCCACCTTGTCAGAACGTTGAGACATTCTATTTTTATTACAGAATTGCTTTTTAACGATTTCCAACAATTATCATTAGTAAAACTCGGTTTTGAGCCTATGTCGGTCTTGACTCATTCGAATTTTCAACAAATTCTTGAGATTCCATTTTTAAGGATTCTATGTTCTCTAATGTTTTAGTTATTTCTTCATCTGAACCTCCTTTTTCCATTAAATTTGCCAAAACCTTGGTCTCTTCAATATATGAATTGAATTTCTTCATTGATTCCATATAGCTAATGTAGCTGTCTTGCCATTCTTCTGGTGGTTTTGATGTTACGAACTCACTTATTTGAGCAGTTACTTGTGATGATGTTACTTCTGCTATGCTGAGATAATCTTCTGGAGAACTTTCTTTATCTAGGAGATTTTGAAATTCAATTTCTATTGATTCTTGCAACACTTCATTGACATTTTTTACACCATCGAGATAATTTTCATAATTTGAAATCACAAATGTTGTTTCAGTTTCTTGTGGAACTAACCATAACAAAAAACTTGCACCCGTAATTGCAGCTAGGATAATCACTGTTATTACAACTCCTTTTTTTGATGCCATTTTGTAATTTCATGTTTTAGCAGTTTATAATTGGTAATATTTGGAATTATTTCTAAATACTAAATAAATTTGGAAATAATTTCTTATCTTATAATAATGAGTATGATTTTTTTAAAAAATATTGACATTAGTTGAAATTTTTGATAAAAATTCTTTTTTGAAGCCTGAAAAAAATTACGTACATCTAGTCTATAGTTAAATAATTTTCACAGCCTCTGCCTAAATACCACCGTGCTTGACAAATTTTAGAATGGTTCAAGCATATTGCGTAAAATGTAGAGCAAAAAGGGATATCAAAGATCCTGAAGAAACTAAACTAAAGAATGGACGTCCTGCCGTAAAAGGTACATGTCCTACATGTGGAACTAATGTCTTCCGTATAGGAAAGATGGAATAACCCCAAATAACAGTCCACACGATTTCTCTTTTTCAAAACCCATATAGGGTCTAGAATACACTATTTTTCAGTGACCAAAGCAGAATATGAACGTCTACTAAAACGCATTCAGGATAAACTTGGTGATAATAACGAAGATTCATCCGCCAGATTTGAACTTCCTGTTGTGGATGTGATGTGGGAAGGACAGAAAACTTTCTTGCGTAACTTTTCAGAATTTCCTAAAGTTCTTAGAAGAGATCCTGATAAAGTTCTCCAATACCTATCAAAAGAGTTTGCAGTTCCTGCTGAAAGACTTGGTGATAAAGCAATGTTTGTAGGACGACGCGCTCCTGATGATTTTACAAGATTATTTCAAATTTACGTAAAAGATTATCTTGAATGCCCAACTTGTAAAAGTCCTGATACAAAAATTCTTAAAGAAAA
>JBHHVV010000048.1:0-10611 GCA_046754445.1 Candidatus Nitrosopumilus sp. | reverse complement strand
TGGTTTTACTTCAGCAGGTTTAGTCTCTGCTGGTTTTGGAGCAGGTTTTGCTTCAGCTGGTTTTGATTCTAGCTGAGTAGAAAGTTGGTTTAATTTTGCTTCTAATTCGGCAATCTTGACTTCAAGATCTTTTTTAGTTTGCTTTTTAGCAGCTGCCATTAATCTGGATGAGCAGACTGGGGTTTATGTACATTTGGGTTGATTTCCTCAACCAGTTTTGATCAAGTTTTATATGCACTGAGACCATACTGATTATTATGGACGACTTTGAGAAGGAATTTCCTGAATTTGATTGGAAGAACATTCCAGCATACAAACATCCAGGAGGAAAAGATTGTCCATGTCCAAAGCATGAATACATCAGAGAACAGATCAACTTTACAAAACAAGTAAATCAAAAAGGCAAAGAGCCATCAAAGGTTACTCTCAAATTCTGTCCCGATCACTACAGAGTATACATGGAAGAGGTGATCCCTGCAATGCCATTAAAATACAAAATTTTGACGAAAATTGCATTAAAACTTGGAGCAATTCAAGTTGAACAGTTAAAGTATATGGAATCAGAATTATGTTTTTACTGTAAATTCGGCTCTGGAGGCCATGACAAAAAGAATGAACTTCCACCAATGTAGATTTTAAGAAAAATTAATTTCAATTCTAGATAATCCAGTTAAGCTTATACTTGAACCATCTTCAAAGTCATTGTGCCAATAGAAGATATTCGTGAATTAGTTTCAGAATTTGAAAAACATGGAGAATTGAAGAGAGTTAAAACAGAAGTGGACTCTAATTTAGAAATTGCAGAAATCCTAAGACGTGAAATGTACTCTAATGGTCCTGCAATTCTATTTGAAAATGTAAAGGGACATGACATGCCAGTTTTAGGAAATGCATTTGGTTCTATGAAAAGATTAGAAATTGGGTTAGAAATGACCGACTTTACTGAAATTGGTCAACGCATTGCAGATATGACAAAGATGGATGTTCCATCAGGATTATTAAACAAAATAAAAAAACTTCCAGAACTATCAAAGATGACAGCATCTTTTCCAAAATCAGAAACAGATGGACCAGTAATGGAAATAACATCAAATGATGCATCCTTTGATGATTTGCCAATTCTAAAATCATGGCCAAATGATGCAGGACGATTCATTACTTTGGGATTAGTGGCAACAAAACATCCAGAAACAGGAGTAAGAAATCTAGGAGTATACAGAATGCAAATTATTGATAAAACTCACGCATTAATGCACTGGCAGAAACATAAACGAGGTGCACATCATGGAGATATTTCAAAAGACAAAGGAGAGAAAATCCCAGTTGCAATAATTTTTGGCGGAGACCCTGCAACAATATTTTCATCTATCGCACCAGTTCCAGAAGGATTAGACAAATACTTGTTTGCAGGCATTACAAGAAAAGAAGGAATCAAAACTGTCAAATGCAAAACAATTGATTTGGATGTTCCAGCAAATGCAGAAATTGTTTTAGAAGGCTATGTGGATCCTGCAGACATTAGAGACGAGGGTCCATTTGGAGATCATACTGGATACTATACACCAGTTGAGCCATATCCTACATTTACACTAACAGGAATCATGAGAAGAAAAAATCCAATCTATGTAACAACAGTTGTAGGAAAACCAATCTTAGAGGATGCATATATCGGAAAAGTAATCGAACGCTCATTTTTACCACTCATTCAAATGTTCCATCCAGAAGTCGTAGATTTTAGCATGCCAGCTGCTGGGTGGTTCCAAGGATTTGCAATAATTTCTATCAAAAAGAGATATCCAGGACAAGCAAAGAAAGTTATGATGGGATTGTGGGGAATGGGACAATTATCATTAACTAAGATGTTTGTTGTAGTAGATGAGGATATCAATGTTCACGATATCAATGATGTAATTTGGGCAATAACAACAAGAGCAGATGCTGCAAGAGATACAATGATTATCAATCATACTCCAACAGATACACTAGATCCTGCTTCACCGCTCGTCAATTTAGGTTCCAAGATGGGAATTGACGCAACACAGAAAACACAAGAAGAAGGCTATGAAAGAGAAATCCAACAGCAAGTAAAAGTTGATGATGAAACAAAGAATCTTGTGGATTCTAAATGGTCTGATTATGGGCTATGAAACAGAGATAGGATTATAGAAATTATCTCGCTCTTCTACTTGATAGCCTATTTGATGAATTGCATCAATGATGATTTTATCAGTCAATTCAGTTGAGCATGCGCCGGTACATGAAACAACTTCTTCTCCGATTAGAGTACCACCAAAATCATCAGCACCATATTGCAATGCAAGTTGAGCCATTCCAACTCCATTTGTAAGCCATGATGATTGGATGTGTGGTATTAATCCATCAAAAATAAGTCTAGAAATTGCAATCATCTTCAAAAGTTGTATTCCTCCAGTACCATACTCTACAATACCTTCTTCGTGCATCAGAGTGTTGTTTGGCTCAAAGTTCCATGGAATGAATGCCATAAAGCCTTTAGTTTTTTCTTGTAGTTTTACTAGTTTGAAAAAGTGCTCAACAATATCATTTTTGTTTTCTACATGACCATACATCATCGTAGCAGATGAGGGAATTCCAATAGAGTGTGCTTCATCCATAATTCTAATCCAATCATCACTAGAAATTTTCTTGGGACTAATGATATCTTTGACTGAATCAGTTAAGATTTCAGCTCCTGCTCCCGGCATTGATTGCAGACCTGCATCTTTAAGACGAGATAGGATTTCTTTAGTGGATGATTTTTCCACTTTTGCAATCATATCAATTTCAGATGTAGATAGTCCATGGACTCCAACTAATGGAAACTTTTCTCTAATCATTTTAAATGCGTCTTCATAATATTCTATTTTCAAATTTGGATTGTGCCCTCCTTGAATCAAAACTTGACGAATCTTAAACATGTCATAAGCAGTTTTGACTCTAGATTCAATTTGATCAAGAGTTAAAGTGTAAGAGTCCTCAGAACCAGGAGATCTGTAAAATGCGCAAAACTTGCAATCAGTAATGCACACATTAGTATAATTGAGAATGATGTTATTTACAAAAGATGCTTTTTTTCCAAATTGTTTTCTTGTCAAATGCCCAGATACAAGACCCATTAAATGAACATCATCTGAATCCAATAGCCTTAGGCAGTCTTCAGGTCCAGGTCTTTGTCCATTTAGAGATTTTTCTAAAATATCCTTGATATCACTTTTTTGTATCTGCTCAGTAGTCTGACTCAACTACTTGTGATCCTTTGGAATTTCTATTTAATCCTTGATAGAAAAACAAGAATCATTTTGGGCTCAACTTTTTATGAATTTGAGTTCAAAGATTCACGTTATTTTTAAGTAGGGCACAAAATGGAGATCAACGCATGGTATCAGGTAATCAAATTAGACTTAATCGTATTCTCAGGAAAGGAAGAATGCTTTGTATTCCAATGGATCACGGCATTTCAAATGGACCAATTGAAGGTCTTGAAGATCCAACATCTACAATTTACAAATGTGAAGGACATGGTATTACCAGTGTAATCATTAACAAAGGAATTCTCAAAGCATTGCCAAAACCAACCAAAGTTGGAGTTTTGGTTCATTTTTCAAGTAGTACATCATTATCATTATCGCCTAATCGAAAAATGCTTACAGGTACAGTAAGGGAAGCAGTAGCGATGGGGGCAGACGGGGTTTCATTACACATCAATATTGGTGGCAAAGAAGAGCCAGAGATGTTAGAACAACTTGGAATGACAGCAGAACAATGTCACAAATGGGGAATGCCACTTTTAGCAATGATGTATCCAAGAGGTGAAAATATTAAAAATCCACATGACCCAGAGATTGTTGCACATGTTGCAAGAATTGGAGCAGAATGTGGTGCAGATATTGTTAAAACACTATACACCGGAGATATAGATTCCTTTGCAAAAATTGTAAAGACAACACCGGTTCCAATTGTAATTGCAGGCGGACCTAAAGCAGACACAGATTTGGATATTCTTCAAATGACTGAAGACGCCATGACTGCAGGAGCTAAAGGTGTCACATATGGCAGAAACATCTTTGCTCACAAAACACCTGAAAAAATGGTAGAAGCATTAGCTGAAATTATTTTCAGAAAATCAACAGCAAAGGAAGCAATGAAGAAAATTGAGTAAGACAAGGGAATTAATTATTTCACCCAAAGTTTCACAAACACAATTATCTAAATTTCTTCCACAATTAGAAGCAGAAGGGATTAAGATGTTGTATATTGACCCAAAGAAATTGAAAAGTAAAAAAACAAAGATGCAGACTATTTTCACTTCAAATAATTCAAACTTTGTAGTTTTGGATAAAGAAGGTACAACAAAGCCAAAAGGCAAAAAAGTTGGAATGAAATTTCAAGTATTATCAAATTCAGATATTGAAAATATTCTAAATATTGCAAAGAAAGGATTAGACTTTGTAATAGTAGAGGTAAAAGATTGGAAGATCATCCCATTAGAAAATATTATTGCTAAACTCCACAAGATTCATACCAAAATTTTTGCAATTGCTAAAACTCCAGAAGAGGTAAGAAAAATGTTCTCTATTTTGGAAGTTGGTGTCGATGGCGTAATTTTCAGCACAGATTCAATTAATGAGGTAAGGGAAGCAATGCTGTACTTAGGAACAAGGAATTTTGATATGAAGCCTGCAAAGATCATCGAAATCAAAGAAGTGGGGGACGGAGAACGAGTTTGTGTAGATACAGCTTCAATGCTTCACAAAGGAGAAGGAATGTTAATTGGTAGTAGATCCAATTTTTTGTTTCTTGTTCACAATGAATCAGTAGGGTCATCGTTTACATCACCCAGACCATTTAGAGTGAATGCAGGGGCCGTCCATTGTTATACATTATCACCAGATGGAACAACAAACTATCTTTCAGAAGTTGAAACAGGTTCTGAAGTGTTAATTCTTAATTCCAAAGGAAAGGCAAGAAGGGCCACAGTTGGAAGATCAAAAATAGAAAGAAGACCAATGCTCATGATCAAAGCTGCTGTAGGAGGAGAGATTGGAGGAATTATTGCACAGGATGCAGAAACGATTAGATTTGTAAAACCAAATGGCCAACTAGTATCAGTAACACACTTGAAAAAAGGGGATACGGTAATGGTTCATTCAAAACCTGCTACTGGAAGACATTTTGGAATGGAAGTATCAGATGAATACATACTAGAAAAATGAAATACAAAACTTGTGTTTCAATAGCTGAGAAAACACCCAACAAGATAAAACAGGTATTGAAAAGTGCACTAAAGAAATCGGATTATGTTGAAATACGATTTGATTTTTTAAAAATTGAGCAAATTCCAGAAGCATTAGAAGTTATCAAAAATGATCTAAACAGAATTGTTTGTACGCTAAGACCTAAAACAGAAGGAGGAAAATTTTCAGGAGATGAAAGGGAAAGAATAGCAATTCTAAAACTTATTGCAGAATACAATCCATATCTGTTAGATGTAGAGTTCAACACATTAAAGAGAAATTCATCACTGGTAAAATATCTAAAATCAACTAAAACAAAATTGCTTGTTTCGTGGCATGATTTTAAAAAAACTCCAAAATCAACTGAGTTGAAAAAGAAAATCAAACAAATGAGTAAGTTTTCAAATAATGTAAAAATTGTTAGTACTGCAAAAACAACTGATGACGCTACCAGAATGTTAGAGTTGTATAGTAAAAAAGGAAAAAACAATTTGATTTCATTTGCAATGGGAGATTTGGGCAGAATTTCGAGGATTTTATGCCTATATTTGGGCAGCCCGTATACCTATGTCTCTTTAGGTAAAGCAGTGGCACCGGGACAATTCAGCATAGATGAAGTAAAGAAAATTACAAATCTAAAAAAACAAATAGAAAAAAAGTTGAGAGTTTAAATCAATCATATTACTCAGAAAACAAGATGGGAAAAACATTTGCAGTAATTGGAGACCCAATTGAACACTCACTTTCTCCCAACATCCACAGTGCAGCATTTAGAGAATTAGATTTGGATTGCTCATACATTGCATATAGAATTCCAAAAGGGGAATTAAAAGAAGGAATTGAAGGTTTAAAGAAAATAAAGATAGATGGATTCAACATAACAATTCCACATAAAGTGGATATGATGAAATATCTGGATAAAACAGACGAGTCTTGCAGTTTAATCGGAGCTGTGAATACTGTATCAAACAAAGATGGAGTTCTCAAAGGATATAATACAGACATGGATGGTTTTCTAGATCCTTTCAAGAAAAAGAAATTAAACATTCAGAATACAAAGGTTCTTCTACTAGGAGCAGGAGGTGCAGCAAGAGCAATCGTTGCAGGGTTTGCAAAAGAAAAAGCTAAGAGTATCACCATTGCAAACAGAACATTGGAGAAAGCAAACATACTTTCAGAGTTTGCGGAAAAAATTGGAATAGATGCAAATCCAATAACGATAAAAGACGTAAAAGAATCTGCTAAAGATTATGACATCATAGTCAATGCAACATCAATTGGCCTAAAGAATGAACCCAGTCCAATTTCACTAAACAATATTGATGAAAAAACTATTGTATATGATATTGTATACATGCCAATGAACACAGATTTCTTAAAAAATGCTAAAGAAAAAAATGCCGTCATAATTTATGGATATGAAATGTTGTTAGGTCAAGCAGTCAGAGCTTTTGAGATTTGGCACGGAATGGAAGCACCTTATAATGCCATGAAAAAAGCACTGTTAGGAGGATTTTGATGTCAAAAGTAAAGGCCACAGTACATGGTGCAATATCTTTAGTCAATGCAATTGCCAATCAAAAGGGGGCAACACTTGGAATTGCATTAAAAGTCGAGGCAACAGTTGAAACCAATCCAGGCAAAGGAATTACAATCCTATCAGAAAATAAGAGTCTCAGTTCTAGGTTAATCAGTAAAACAGTAGAAAAAATTGTCTCAAAGAAAGACTTGGAGCAAAATAAAATTACAATTACGCTTGATTCTGAAATTCCAACGGGTTATGGATTGAAAAGCTCTAGTGCAATTTCATCTGCAGTAGCTTTGGCTTGTGCCAAAATTTTTAAACCAAAATTAACTGATCAACAAATTTTGATTGCAGGAGTAGAGGCATCAATTGAATCCAAAGTAAGTATCACAGGAGCATATGATGATGCATGTTCATGTTACTATGGAGGATTTAACGTTACAGACAATGCAAAGAAGAGAAGAATTCATTATGAAAAAGGACCAACAAATTTGATTGCAGTGATTTTCATTCCAAAAAATAGAAAACGGGGCAATCTAAAAAATCTCAAAGTATTATCATCAATATTTGATAACGCTTGGGAATTAGCAAAAAAAGAAAGTTATTGGGAAGCAATGATAATTAATGGATTGGCAACGGCATCTATTCTTAATTCAGATCCTAAAATCATATCAGATTTAATTGAAAAAGGTGCGCTTGGAGCATCAATTTCTGGGAATGGACCATCAATAGCTGCAGTCACTAGAAAGGAAAATGAAGCAAGCATCAAAAAAACATTTTCTGTATTAGAAGGAAACATAATTGTTTCAAAAATAAGCAACAAAAAGGCTGAAGTTCATGAAGTGTAGAGTTGAAAAGTCACAAATTTCAGGACAAATAGTGTGTCCGCCAAACAAGAGCTATACACACAGAGCAATTTTTCTCGCATCACTTGCTGGAAATAATAGTAGGATAGAGAATATTTTATTTTCAGCAGATACAGAAGCTACAATTGAAACATGTAAAAAATTTGGGGCCGAAATTGAAAATGAAAATTCATCAATAATTGTAAAAAAACCCATAAAATTCGATAAAATCGTACCTGAAATCAATACTGAAAACTCTGGAACAACAATTAGAATTGCATCAGGAATTGCAAGTCTTTTTTCAGATGAAATTACACTAACGGGAGATGACAGTTTACAAAAGAGACCCATGCAGCCTCTATTAGACGCATTATCAAGTATGGGAGCACAATGTACTTCAACAGATGGAAAACCCCCAATTACAATTAAAGGAAAAATTTCAGGAGGAGACGTTACAATTCCAGGGAATTTTTCTAGTCAATTTATTTCTGCATTATTGATTAGCGGACCACTTACAGAAAAAGGAATCAATATTTCCATAGAAGGTAATTTAGTGTCAAAACCATATCTTGATGCGACAATTGCTACAATGAGAAAATTTGGAGTTACAGTTCAAACATTAATTCCATACAAAAGATATAACATTCCTCCACAAATATACAAAGAATCTTCATTTACAATTCCAATTGATTTTTCAAGTCTTGCATTACTTCTTTCAGCTACAGTACTTAATGGGAATGAAATTACAATTAAAGGAAACATTGGAAACCTGCCACAAGGAGATGAAGTGTTTATCGATATTTTAGAACAATTGGGCGTTGTTGTCAGTATGAGCGATGAAGAAATTAAAATCAGATCACCTGAGAAACTTTCAGGAGGAAAATTTGATTTGAGTAATTCGCCAGATCTTCTTCCGCCTCTTGCAATTCTATCTTTGAATTCATCAAATCCAATTGAAATTATTAATGTAAAACATGCAAGACTAAAAGAAACAGATAGAATTTCAATTATCACTAGAGAATTAAAAAAAATTGGAATAAAGATTGATGAAAAAGAAGATGGGATGATATTAGAATCATCAGGCAGCCTAAATGGTGCTGAATTAAATTCTGAAAATGATCATAGATTATTCATGTCATTTTGTATTGCAGGAATGTATGTAGGAAATTGTATCGTAACTGATCCAGAATCAATTAATGTTTCATATCCAAATTTTATTGAAGAGATGAAACAACTTGGTGCTAAAATTCAGATTCAGTAGAATAATTTTCAAAAAAATCAACTAAAGGGAGTAAACGGCGCGACCCTGTATAGAGTGAAAAGCATTCTCCTCACCCACATCGCATTTGCGAAGATAACATGTTTTTTCGCAGGGCCGCGCAAATTATGGTTTAAAATTTACATGTTTTTGCATATATCGTGTATGTTATTATTATATTTAAGAATATATTATAAATATTTCATTAAATTATACTAATTTATGTAATTTTCAATCATATGGAATTAGTTTTCAAAAACAAGTAAAAAGTCCAATAAAAAATTTTGAAGAATTAAGATTTCAGATGAAAAGAGAAAACTTAGGATTACAAATGTGGATTCTTAGGCATTATTATTGTGAAAACTGTGGGGGGCGATGTCACTGAAATTGTTCCCCCATGTCCTTGAATGATTGATTTTACACTTGCTAATCCAAGACCTGTTCCTTGTTGCTTTGTTGTAAATAATGGCTCAAAAATATCCTCAATCATGTTTGTTGGAATTCCTTTTCCAGAATCTTCTATCGTGATTACTATATCACCATCATTTTCTTCACAGTCAATTTTGATCGTTCCCTTACCAGAAATGGCTTGGATTGAATTCAAAATTAGATTCGTAAGTGCAACTGGAAGTCGTTTTTTATCACAGTGAAATTCAAAATCATTTTTAGATATTTCAAAGTAAATATTATCTGGCAGATTAATAGAATCTAATGCGTCAGCAATAATTTCGGAGATGTGTGATTTTTCAAATCTCATGGGCTCCTTTCTAATGAAGCTTAGAACATCTTCTATTTGATGAGAAATTCTAGATATGGCACGTTCAACTCTATCGAAATGTTTTTTATCAATATCCTTGCCTTCTGCCATCAACTTCAGATTTTCAAGAGATACTTGAATAATTGAAAGAGGATTACGTATATCATGTGCCAATCTTGCTGAAAGTTCACCAATGGTAACTAATTTTTCATTTTTTAGTAATTTTTCTCGAAGTTCTATTTGAGAAGTAATGTCTGTTCTAATTTCAATATACTTGATTATTTTATTTTGGTCATCTAAAATTGGCATGATCATTGTTCTACCCCAATTATAGGCTCCATTTTTTGTTTTATTCTTTATTTCACCAATCCATACTTTTCCAGAAGTAATAGTGTTCCACAAATCTTCATAAAATTCCGATTCATGATGTCCAGATTTTAGGAGGTTATGGGTTTTGCCTATGATCTCATCTTTAGAATATTTTGTAAGTGTACAAAATGCGTCGTTTGCATAGGTAATAATTCCATCTGAATCGGTTATTGCAACAGATGCTGATTTATCTAAGGCGTTTTTAAAATTTTGAAGTTCGGAAATATTTTTGTTAACAGTCTTTGCCAATATTCCAATATCAAGTCGCAGGGGTTCAAATTCATCATCTAATGAAGGGATTTCAACATTGTAATTTCCCAATGAAAGCTTTCTAGTTACTTCTTTTAAAGAAGATAGTTGTCTGGTAATCGAAAGTGAGATAACAGTGATTATTACAATTGATGAAATTCCTAAGAATGCATTTCCCAATAGAAACGAATTTGAAATTGTGTCAGAAGCAGACTTGATGATTGTTTGCTGGTGATTTTTTCCTTTTAATTCCATTAATTTGTCCTCAGCTAAAATATTTCTGAATAATTGAGCCTTTTCATCTAACAGGCCAAAATTTTTTTCCACATCTATTGGAGAATCATCATCAATAGATT
>JBHHVV010000047.1:0-10785 GCA_046754445.1 Candidatus Nitrosopumilus sp. | reverse complement strand
TCATTCAAAATGGTTGCAATAGATACTCCAGCATCATTGGAAAGTTTTAGAAGATTCATCATTTCTAGTACTTGTAAATCCTATGCTCCAAGGAGTTATTTGGAAGATTCTGAAGTATTTGCTGAAAGAGAAGATAGTCTAGGTGCAATCTATGTTGAAGCAGCTGACAAAGTAACCTTGAAAAAATTAAGAGACATTACATTTGTAAACGCAAGAGACATTCTGGGAATTATTTATAATTCAAAAAGTGGAAATACATCTCTTAAATGGCGTCAATTAAGAAGGAATAATGGCAAAGTTTCTGGCGAAGCCTCTGCAAATTCTCTTACAAATCTTGCAGAATCGGGAGTTCTTACTTTGGATTGGGTTGAAAATTATCTGAAGAAAAAATCTGAAGAAACAAAGACTAGTGAAGTTACAAGCTAAACTCTTTTCTTTTTGTAGAATAGAATACTATTATGATAACAAAGATAATTGATGAGAATTCAATTTCTGTCATTCCAGAAGATTCAGATGATCTTTTGAATCTACGTCGCATAATAAAAGAAAATGATAAAGTTATTGGAGATACGACTAGAGTACTAAAAAAGGAAAAGGATTATTCAAGACCTGATAAAGGCGAAAGAGTTAAGGTTAGAATTGTATTAACCGTTGAAAAAATTTCCCTTGATGATGTCTTAGATAGATTAAGAGTTGGTGGGACAATTTTTGAATCAAGTAATGAATCAGTTCCACATGGATCACATCATTCATTTATTCTCAAAATAAATGATGGAATTACAATTTCAAAGAAAAAATGGTTACCAATAGAAAAAAAACTTTTAGAATCTAGTAATAATCAAGTTAGTTTTGTTCTAGTTGCAATTGACACAAGTGACAGTGGAATTGCAAGACTGAGAGGCACACATTTAGAATTTATGCCAAATATTTATTCAGGTTCTGGAGGAAAAAGATACAAGACTAATTTCAATATTGAAAAATTCTTTGATAAAGTTCAGCAAGCAATTTTATCCATCATAAAAGAAGGAGACACAATAGTAATTTTTGGTCCTGGTGAAACAAAGAAAAGATTTGCGAATTTTATATCAAAATTACAAAAATTCAAAAATCAAGTAATAGAAGGAATTGATTCTGGTGGAGAGGACGGAATTTACACTTTTACAAAATCTCAAACTATGCAAGAGATAATGTCAGATAGTAAATTAGCCAAAGTATCTGCAATAATTGATAAAGTGATGCTATTTGCAAACAAAAAAAGCAATAAATTCACAATGGGATTTGATGAAACTTTTAAAGCAAATCAAATGGGTGCTGTAGAATCTTTAGTATTTTCAGATAAAATAATTCAAGAAAATAATGAACAGGGAGTAATGGATTTTCTAAATGATGTTGAAAGTAAGGGGGTAAAAATTTACAGTGTTGATTCATCTACAGATATCGGTCTTAGAGTTACAGGTTTGGGTGGAATTGTGTCATTATTACGATATGCTATTGAATCTTAATTTGTAGATTCTATCAACCAGTTTAGATACGATTTATTGATTGAAGTTGTGTTGACTTCAACTATTTCCGGGACATCGTATGGATGAGTTTCCAAAATTTTCTTTTTTAATAGTTTTTTATTTTTTGTAATGGTTTTGAAAATCGCAAGATATTCAGATGTATTTTCAATTTTTCCATTCCAGGAATAAATTGATGAAATTTTTGAAATATTGACACATGCTGCTATCTTATTTTTTACAAGATCATTTGCAATATTGGAAATTGATTTTTTGTTAGGATAAGTTGAGATGATTATTGCAGGTTTCATAGTAACTGGTGAACTACCAAGAACTAAAATTAATTGGTTTCTTCCTGCTTCAATGACTGAATTTCTGATCTCTGTAGGCATATATTTCCATGATCTGTGGTATTATGTCGGAATATGATCCATTTTCAAATTCATATAGCAATGATACAGATTCATATTATTAATACGACTTTCTCCTAATTCTGACATTAAGATTGTTGGAAAATTATCATTTTTAATATTTGATTATTATGACATATGATTTATTTTCATCTCAATCCTAAAGAAGATAGATTTGATTGCTCACATCCATAGCAAAGTTACAAGTCATTTCAAATACGTATAGTTTAACACAACAAAATGGAAGGAATTTGAATTATCAAAATATCACACGTGATTCACATACAAAAAAAATCACAAACATCAAAGATAGAACCAACATAAAATACATGAGGAATATAAGGTGTTTTTTATTTAACCGTATCCTATCAGGTAATTTATGAGATTAGATTCGTGATTGAACTAATTACTATGTTTAATTTTTTTGAATTTATTTGACCTATTCGTTTTATGGCTAAATCTTTTTGTAGAGTAAATACATTAGCAAATTTAATTCTGCTCTTTTTTTGAATCGTTCCATCTTTCATATCTACATTACTTAGTAAGACAGAATTATTTTTGTTATTTAGATTGGATGTAATTCCACAACAAATGAAATCAGATGACGTTTTGTTGTAAGATGTATGTGAAATAATCAAAACTGGACGTAGTTTTGATTTTGATATATCTGTAAAAGGAAATGGTACAAGTATTATTTCTCCACGTTCAAATTGTATTCCAGATTTCATCATCCTTGTTATCCCAAAGTCTTTCAGCAGTCTTCTCAGAGAGTTTTAGCAAGTCTTGAAAATCATCTTTTATGTGTTTTTCCAGATTTGCGGCCTTTTGAATTAAAAGTTTCTTGTTTTTGGCAGCAAGTATCAATCTGTCTCCTTTTTTTATTCCCAACATCACTCTAATTTCTCTTGGAATGGCAATTTGGCCCTTTTCAGATACATTTACTGTCTTTAGTGTAACTTCACTCATATAAGAAGTAAGAAATTTCTTACTTATAAAGGATATTAAATTTCCACATTAAACTAAAACCAGTATTATCAAGCTATAACTAAAGTAATTTCACTAGATATTGGAACTGAATTTGTAAAGACATACTCTGAGACTAGTAAAATCCAATTTCCTACTCAATGCAATCATGCTTTAACTAAAACAATCGAAGATATTTTTTAGTCAAATCGATGATCCTAGCAACCGATAAATGTGTGTGCCTTAAAAAATTAACAATTAATTTGGAACTTGATTTTATTACTCAAAATTCGATCATTTATGTCTTAATTGCATGGGTCATAATTGTTATTATTGCAAAAACTCTAAAATTAGAAAGATATGGTTTTGAAATTAAAGCATACAGCCTTGTCTACAAGAATAAAGGAGTAGACCTAGTACTAAATAAAATTCTGAGTAGAACAAGAAGAGGAATTAGAGTTTTTGCGGATACAAGTGTTATTGCGGGTTTCATAATGATGGGTTTTGCATTTTGGTTTTTGTTAAATAACGTTTCAAACTTTTTTGTTGCACAATCTGAATTCTCAGAATTAACAGTACTAATTCCAGGAATAACATTAACATCAGCATCTTCAATCACATACTTTTTACTTTCAATTCCTATTGTTTTAATAGTTCATGAAGGAGCACATGGAATTGTAGGAGCTTTAGAAAAAATTAAAATCAAAACAGGTGGATTTGCAATATTTATTGCAATGTTTGCAGGCTTTGTAGAACCTGATGAAGAAGAATTTGCGAAAGCAAAAAAGATTTCAAAATTAAGAGTGATTGGAGCTGGAGCTACATCAAATGTAATCTTTGCATTTGTATTAGGTGCTATTTTGCTAACAAACCCATTTTTTGCAATGGTATTGCCTGAACCACTTCTTAGTACATTTTACGATTTACCAGAAGGAGTATTGATTCTTTCAATCATAGAAAATTCAGGTGCTGAACAAGCCGGATTACTTGCAAATGACATCATTACTTCAATTAATGGAATACCGATCTTCAGTGCTGTGGATTTTCCTAGATTGAATCCGGGTGAAACAGCAAGTGTTACGGTTCTAAGAGATAGTCAAGAAATAGAATTTGGTGTAGAAATTATTCCGTCTCCTGAAGATCCTGAAAGAGGATTAATTGGAATTATGAGAGATAATACCTTTGCATACAAACCTGTAATGAATTTCATTGAATGGAATGATCCAAATGTTTCAATGTTTTTGTTATGGTTATGGATGATTTCATTCTTTATTGGAATTATCAACATGTTGCCCCTACCAATTTTAGATGGAGGAAAATTCATTCATACAATTATTGATAAAAAAATTTCAGATAAAGCAGTTAATTCTGCAATGTGGGGAATTTACGCGTTCACATTTGCCTTGTTTGGCCTCAACATTGCATTATCATATTTGAAATCGGGATGGTTTACGATTTAGAAACTACCTAAAGAATCATTAATGAAAAAAAATCAATAATTTCATGAATTGTGACAAATGTGAAAATCCTGCTGTCTATTCAAGAAAATATTCTGGACAAAAATTATGCTCAAAATGTTTCTCAAATTCTATTGTAAGAAAAACTGCAAAGACAATTTCAAAATTTAATATGATTCAACATAACGAATTAGTTGCAGTTGCAGTCTCTGGTGGGAAAGACTCCTTAGCACTACTGAAAATTATTCGTGAGATGGCATCTACTCATAGTTTTAGAATTATGGCAATAACTATTGATGAAGGGATTCCAGGATATAGAAATGAAGCATTAGAGATTGTTGAGAAATTTTGTAATGAATTAAATGTTGAACACAGAGTTTACTCGTACAAGGATCTTTTTGAGTTAACACTTGATGAAGCTCTAGAATTAAGAGATAATGAAAAAACTTCTTCATGTTCAATTTGTGGTACACTTAGAAGACGTGCAATTGATTTTGCAGCAAAAGATATAGGAGCAGATGTAATTGCTACAGGTCATAATCTAGATGACACACTTCAAACATTTCTCATAAACATGCTATCAGGCGACACAACTAAAATTGGTTGGATGGATCCTGATACGTCTACAAATTCTTTAAGGAAAATAAAACCATTTTGTGAGATTTATGAGTCAGAAATTGTGTTTTATGCATTTACAAATGACATCCCATTTCAATCAGAGCCGTGCCCACACATGAATGAAGGAATAAGAACAGAAATTCGTGAATTTCTTAATTCATTGGAAACTCAACATAGTGGAATTAAAAATAATTTGTATCAATCAGTTCTCAAAGTTTCTCAAATAGTTAAAACTTCAAACTCTAAGCAAAAAACAATTTGTGAAAAATGTGGAAATGAATGTACAGGAAATGTATGTTCAGTATGTAACATGGTTTTAAAACTTAAAGAAAATCAAACCTAATGCAAATGTGAACTGCCACACAAAAGTTGAATGGCTTCTTCCTGCTTCCTTGATGCCTTTGGCATCTCCACAAGCGTTACTTCCCGCAGTTCCTGCGGTAGTTCATAGCTGACTTTTGCTAACATATTCAATCCTATATTTAGAATATTAATTGACGCATTATGATCTCTATCCAAGACCAAATTGCATTTATCACATTTATGAATTCTTACAGCTAAACTCTTTGGTACTTTATTTCCACATCTTGAGCAGTTTACGGTTGTGTTTCTTGCTGAGACCTTTATCAATAATTTACACTTGTATTCCAATTTTTGCAAAAATAATCTCCAACTTGAATCCATTATACTTCTGGCTAATCTGTGGTTTTTTACCATGTTTAAATTTTCTAATTTTTCAACAAATACGATGTCATTGTTTTTTGCATATTGTGTAGACAGTTTGTGCTGAAAGTCTTTTCTTCTATTTGCTATCTTTTCATGAATCTTTTGCATTTTAAGAATTGCTTTTAGTCTGTTGTTTGATCCCTTCTTTCTTCGAGATACCTTTCTCTGCACTCTTGCAAGCGGTTTTAACATCTTTTTGAGATTCAACGGATTTGGTGTGGAGTAACCATCTGAATCATACGTGAATGATTTTATGCCGACATCAATTCCAACTGCTTTTGCAAATAAGACTTTTGGGATGATCAGTGATTCTTTGACATCAACAGTTATGCATGCAAACCATTTTCCTGATTTGGATTTTGTAACTATAACTTGTTTTATGTTTGTATTATCCGGAAATTCCCTATGTCTTCTGATTTCCACATATCCAATCTTTGAGAGATACAGTAATGTTTTATCTCCATGTGTTTCTAGCTTGTAACCTGATTGGTTGTATGTGAATGTTCTGAATTCATTGTATCTTGCAAATTTCAGTTGTCCTGTTTTGTGGCCTTTTTTACTTAATTCAATGAGGGCTTTTTCAGATCCTTCAATTTGTGTCGATACCATTTGAAGCATTTTACTGTAATAGTTGTAAAGCCATGGTTCTGATTGTTTTATCTCTGTCAAAAGGTAATTCATGTCGTTTCTACTAAGAAATGATTTTTTAGCTTGTTTTACAAATTTGTTGTATAACCACCTACACACTGCCAAGTTATTTTGTAATTTGTGTTCTTGATCGGAATTTGGATAGAGCCTAAACTTGTAATTTCGAATTGGCATTATCTATTTTTGGCATTATTGGATTTAAAACATCTATGATAGAAAAATAGGTAATCTTTACTGCATACAATATCAACTATCAAATTATTTGAAAATACACTAAGAAAATCATTAAAAGACATATTCATGAATTTTAAAAAATATGCCTAGGCATGTATACTATAACATATCCTCGTTATGCAAATATAACATACTTTCTTTAGAAAAAACGGTAGTAGGTAGGATCAGGGTGCCAGCCGTGCCCTATTCTGAAACCGGCTATATGCAGAGATCAGCAACTGTTGGGTAAATCTCTAGATGGGTAATTCCCGCTTGGTGTGCGGAAATGAAATCACGCCGAGGCGGGTGGTTGCAGGACTAGAATTATCCGAAGGGATAACTTCTAAGACCGAACCATCGAAAGGGATGAGGTCCGGGAGGGAGCAATCCTAAGGTGGAGCATCCACGCTTCCTCGTCAACGTGGCGGATCTTGTACGCCTTGAAATGGGGCTATTCGTCTAGACTGGAACCAGCAGATCTACTACCTTTATAATTAAAATCAATAATTCGCGTTTATGGAAGGAATGATTTCTTTTGGAAATAAAAGAAATTATGAAGATTTCAAAAGACAGATTCCAAATACAGTATTGCCACTTTTTGATTCAATTAAAGAATATTATTTTTCTTTAGGAGAAAATGTGGTAGAAGATGTTAGAATGCATAGAGTTGTTTTTTGTAAATCAATTACTTTTAGATGGTTTGTAGATGTTGAGCCACAAAAGAAGGGAGTAATTATTAAAATTCAAAAAAAATCGAAAAAAACCGGTACAGATTATTCAGATTGGTAAAGACCAGAAAATATTAGAATTCAGCAAAGTCATTAATGAGGCATATACAGAAATTCATTAATACAAAACATCAAATTTTGAGAATTCGCCAGTAAATTTTTCATTTCGAATTTCTACATCTTCAACTATTGCATTTGCAGGTCCACCATGAGCCCATTCAACAAGTCGAGTAACTTTTTCTTCATCTCCTTCCAAAATGGCCTCAACACGACCATCTTTCAGATTTTTAACCCATCCAAAAACATCATTTTTCTTGGCTTTAGTTTTTAATGTCTGACGAAAAAAAACTCCTTGTACCCTACCAGAAACAATAATTCTAATTCGCTGATTTGACATTAATTGTAAATTTCAATGAGTCATTAATCAATTTTAGGTTAAAGTAAAATTACTTTCTTTCTTTAATTCTTGCTCTACCAGTCTTTCTAGCAGCAATACTTCCGACCTTTGCACCAGGAGGTGCATCTCTTGAAACAGTAGAACTTTGTCCAACATGTTGATGACGACCACCACCGTGTGGGTGAACATAAGCTGCTTGTGCAACACCTCTAACAATTGGATATTTCTTACCTTTTGCTTTGAAGCTTCTCCATTTTCCACCTGCACTCATGTAGGGTCTTTCACTAGCTCCTCCTCCAGCAAGAGTACCAATCATGGCTCTATTTTTTGGATTTAGAGTAGTAAATTTTCCAGAGGGTAGTTTAACTGTAACACCCTCATCTCCATGAGAGAAAACAGTTGCATCAGTTCCTGCTGATTTTACTATAGCGCCACCATCTCCAAAATGCTTTTCAATATTACAAACAATTGTACCATCAGGGATATTTTGAACACTAATGACATTTCCTTTTTCAATTTTTGATTTCAATCCAAATTGTAAGGTTCCGCCTACTTTAGCTCCAAGTACTGCAGGAATAAATGAAACAGAGCCATCTTCAAATCTTACTTTTGCTAGTGGTGCTTCTCTACCACGTTCATGAATTAGATCTATAATTTCCCCTTCATGTTGTTCTGCAAGTGAAAAACGTGGATAATTTGCCTTGGAACCTACTTTACCAGTAGAGGTAGATCTAAACTGCATTCCTCCACGGCCACGTCTTCTTACTAATGGTCTCTTACCCAAGTTGATCGTTTCCTACGCAAAGAGGATTTTAACCTTGTGATATTCTCTGTAAGTTAAGAAAATTACCACAAAGGTATAAAAATTAGACAGAGGGCATTTCTGTATGAGCCAAAGTGGTCTTTCTCTCAAAGTTCTTGAGGCATATACAAGAGATGTTGGGAGAGGAGTAGCAAGAATTGACTATGATTCTATGGATACTCTAAATGCCTCTACAGGCGATGTAATTGAAATTAAAGGTAAAAGAAGAACAGTAGCAAAATGTCTTCCATTATACCCATCTGATGAGGGAAAAGGAATTATCAGAATTGACGGTCTTGGTAGAAATAATTCTGGAATTGCAATTGGTGATACAATATCAGTTAGAAAAATCAAAGCAGTAGCTGCAGAAAAAGTGGTAGTTGCACCATTAGAGGCAATCCCTCCAATTGATGAAAGATACCTTGCAGATGCTTTAGAGAGTGTTCCTTTAATAAAAGGAGACAATGTGATGGTTCCATATTTTGGTGGACGTTTAACTTTTCAAGTAATAGGAGTAACTCCAGCAGCTGATGCAGTACTAGTTACACAAAAAACAGTTTTCCATATTGCTGAAAAAGGTGAAACACTTCGTGGAGTTCCACAAGTTACTTATGAAGATATTGGAGGTTTAACTGATGAAATTAAGAAAGTTAGAGAAATGATTGAGCTTCCATTAAGACATCCAGAAATATTTGAAAAATTAGGAATCGAAGCTCCAAAAGGTGTTTTGTTATATGGTCCCCCTGGAACAGGTAAGACATTACTTGCAAAGGCTGTAGCAAATGAAAGTAATGCACACTTTATCAGTATCTCAGGACCGGAAATAATGAGTAAATTTTATGGAGAAAGTGAAGCTAGACTAAGAGAAATTTTCAAAGAAGCAAGAGAAAAATCTCCATCAATTATCTTTGTAGATGAAATAGATTCTATTGCTCCAAAAAGAGAAGAAGTAACAGGCGAAGTAGAAAGAAGAGTTGTGTCTCAAATGTTATCATTAATGGATGGTTTAGAAGCTAGAGGAAAAGTAATTGTAATTTCTGCAACAAATAGACCAAATGCAATTGATCCTGCACTTAGAAGACCTGGAAGATTTGACAGAGAAATTGAAATTAAAGTACCAGATAAAAAAGGAAGAAAAGACATTCTTGCAATTCACAGTAGGAATATGCCTTTATCAGATGATGTCAATGTTGATAAAATTTCATCAGTTAGCCACGGATATGTCGGTGCAGACTTGGAATATCTCTGTAAAGAAGCTGCAATGAAATGTTTGAGAAGATTATTACCTATTCTTAATTTAGAAGAAGAAAAAATTCCTCCTGAAACTTTGGATAAATTAATTGTAAACCATGAAGATTTTCAGAAAGCTTTGATTGAAGTCACACCTTCAGGAATGAGAGAAGTATTCATTGAGAATCCAGATGTGAAATGGGATGAAGTTGGTGGTTTAGAAGATGTTAAACGAGAATTACAAGAGGCTGTTGAATGGCCTATGAAATATCCTGGACTTTATGATAAACTGGGTCATAACATGCCAAGAGGTATTCTTCTTCACGGTCCAAGTGGAACAGGAAAGACATTACTTGCAAAGGCTGTTGCTACACAAAGTGAAGCAAACTTTGTTTCAGTAAGAGGTCCTGAACTGTTATCAAAATGGGTAGGTGAATCTGAAAGAGGAATAAGAGAAATTTTCAAACGTGCACGTCAATCTGCACCATGTGTTGTGTTCTTTGATGAAATTGATTCAATTGCACCAATTAGGGGAGCTGGTGGAGAAACTGCAGTTACAGAAAGAGTTGTCAGTCAATTACTTACAGAATTAGATGGAATGGAGAATATGCATGGAGTAGTAGTTTTAGCTGCAACAAACAGAGCAGATATGATTGATCCTGCATTGTTAAGACCAGGAAGATTTGATAAAATAATTCAGATTCCATTACCAGATAAAGAAAGCAGAAAGAGTATATTGAAAATCAATGCAGAAAAAATTCCAACTATTACTGAAGAAAGTGATGCTCAACATGTAGACTTTGACAAGCTTGCAGAAATAACTGATGGATTAAGTGGTGCAGATACTGCAGCAATTGCAAATACTGCTGTATCTTTGGTTATTCATGAATTCTTAGATTCACATCCAGATGTCAAAGATGTTGAAAAACAGAGCATTGAAGCAAAAGTCACCATGAAGCATTTTGAAGAAGCCGTAAAGAAAGTAAGAGAACAAAAAGATCTCAAGATGGGCGAAAAACTAGTAGCATCATATTACAGGTAGTTTTAATAAAATAACAAATCTAATTCTCGTAAATGTCAGAATATAGAGGATA
>JBHHVV010000046.1:0-11895 GCA_046754445.1 Candidatus Nitrosopumilus sp. | reverse complement strand
CAAATTCCCAGGAAAAAAAGTTAAACATAATAACGACGATTAACTGAATATTCCAAATCTTTTCTTTTTTTTCTTTAGTTTATCCTACGAATGTACCAATTTTGTTTTAATCTATCTTGAATTACTATTACCATACAGGCCATAGTTAGATGAGAAACTGAGGAGTCATCTGGTTTCTCATCTTTTTTATTAATTTGAATAATGTTATTATACAAATTTTCATCAAACAAAATCACAAATGCTTCCATTAAGAGATGAGAATCCTACTCCTCCTGGATTTAGACCAACAGTAACATATGGATTGATCATAATCAACGTTATAGTATTCTTTATCGAGGTTGCCTACACTGGCCAATTTTTTGACTTTACAAATCAAAATGCATTTAATTTATTTTATAATTGGGGGGCTGTTCCAAACTGTGTCACTGGTGCAAGTGTACTGAATATTGATTTTGGATCAGGACCACTAAAAATTCCTTGTCCACAAGAACCATACTTTTCTCTACTTAGTTCTACTTTCTTGCATGGTGGTTTGATGCACCTTGGAGGAAATATGTTGTTTCTATGGATATTTGGTGATAACATTGAACACAAATTTGGAAAAATAAAATATTTGGGAATTTATCTAATGTGGGGCGTTGTAGCTGGATTAATCCACATTGCTGGAGATCCTAACAGTGTAATTCCTGCAGTTGGAGCATCAGGTGCAATCTCTGGAGTGTTAGGTGCATATCTGATGATTTTCCCAAAAGCTAGAATTCAGACATTCCTGATGATGGGCTTCTTTTGGAGAATGATGCACATCAAAGCAAAATGGTTCTTGCCATTCTGGCTAGTCTTTCAAAATCTTTTGCCCTTTTTCATTGGAGGATTTGGTATTGCAGGTGATAGTGTAGCATATCTTGCCCACATTGGAGGATTTGCCGTAGGACTGGCAACAGGGTATCTCTACAAGAAAACACATAGCTCTGATTTTATGTATGGCACAAGGTATGGCTATAGGCCAGATTATTGAACGAATAAATCACTGAATTTGTTTGAAATTTTCATGCCTTTGATAACAGTATCAATGTATCCTGGTAGAACACAGGAACAAAAAGATGAATATGCAAAAGCAATCACAAAATCTGCAGTTGAGATTCTAAAAACAAAAGAAAATCATGTAATTGTTGTTTTTGAAGACAATCCAAAAGAAAATTGGTTTTTGGCAGGAAACCAACTTTAATTATTTTTTAAAAAATTAGACTGGTAAAACCCCCAGCCAAGGGTTGACATACACACTATGGTCGGTTTGATTTTATTTAGCCAAATTTACATAATAAGAAAATGGTACATTTTGCGATTGTACCAAGAGTTTATCCTTTTATTGTCATTAAATAAAATAATTCTATGAAAGCAGCTGTTGTTCAATTCAGAGCATCAACTAAAAAAGAAGATAATCTAAAAAAAATTATCTCATACATTTCAAAAGCTGCCTCTAAAAATGCAACATTATGTGCATTTCCAGAATTTATGATGTTTTACACAAATTCTGCACAGACTTCAAAACAGCTTGCAGATTTAGCTGAGACGATTAATGGAAATTTTGTAAAAACAATTTCAAATGCTGCAAAAGGAAACAAAATTCAGGTTATAGGCTCATTTTATGAGAAGAGTAGAAAAAAAGACAGAGTTTATGATACATCTTTTGTAATTGACAAATCAGGAAAAGTAATTTCTACATATAGAAAAATTCATCTCTATGACGCATTAGGATTCAGGGAATCTGACAAAATGGCATCAGGTTCAAAAATTGCAAAGCCTGTAAAAACATCTATTGGAAAAGTTGGCATGATGATTTGTTATGATTTAAGATTTCCTGAAATGTCCAGATCCCTTGCAGCTGCTGGTTCAGAAATTTTAGTTGCACCATCTGCGTGGGTAAAAGGAAACATGAAAGAAGAACACTGGATTACAATTAACAAAACACGTGCAATAGAAAACGGTTGTTATGTTATAGCACCTGATCAAGTTGGAAACATTTACTGCGGAAGAAGTTTGGTAGTTGATCCATATGGAAAAGTTTTACTTGATATGAAAAAGAGACAAGGAATCAGTTTTGTTAACATTGATTTGAAAATGGTGAAACAAACACGCAAAGTTTTACCGTTACTCCAAAATAGAAGAACAGATGTTTATCCTACTTTGAAGGCTTAGATTCTCTACTTTTACAATTAAAGTTTGAACATTGCTTAGTCCATTTTTGATTTCGTGAGTATCGAAAAATTACCATGGGCCATTTGCAAACATCACATGGATTCTTTGTTGCTCTAAGTCTTGCTTTTTGGAGTAATGGCGATGATGCTTTGCATCCACCATAAAAGTTGGAACAACCCATGAATCGTTTCCTTGTGGTTCGTGATCTAATTACCATCAGTTCGCCTAGTTTGCATTGAGGACATTGTACTAGTCCGTTTTTTGGGGAATTTGTTCCAAGAATCATGTATTTTTTCTCTTTTGATGACCAAGAGAGATATCCATTGCTATCCAAATATTGAATTATTTCTTTTTTGAAGACATTAGTTTTTGACTTTGTGTTTTTCACAACATGTCGTGCTATGGTCTTTTTGATCTGAACAGTTTGAAGTGATGATTTCTTTGATGGCATTTTCTATGATGATTTTACTAAAACGATTTTTATAGGGACTTGGGTCAGTGACATTTGTGGAAAAGGTTTGCGTTCTTGGTGCTGGTAGCACCAAATATGGAAAATTAGCCGATAGCATAGCAGATATTACTACCCAAGCATCGGTTTCAGCCATAAAAAGTGCAGGAATCGAGCCAAAGGATATCAAAGCGTCCTATATCTCAAATGTCTTTGGAGTAGCTGACAAGCAGGTACACATTGGACCTGTATTGATGAGCAGATTGGGAATTCCAGATAAACCATCATTAACAATAGAGTCTGCATGTGGAAGCGGCTCTATATCATTTAGAGAGGCCTATGCAAATATTGCAGCAGGATTTTATGATTGCCTTATTGCAACAGGTGTTGAAAAAGTAACTCACACTGGTACTGAATGGACTACAACTTACTTTGCATATTGTTCTGACTTTTTCTATGAAGGTCAAGCAGGTGCATCATTTCCTGGATTGTTTGCATCAATGGCCAGAGCCTATTTGACAGAGTTTGATGCAACAGAAGAAGACTTTGCAAATGTTGCAGTAAAGAATCACGATAACGGCGCATTAAATCCAAAAGCCCACATGCAGAAAAAAATTACTGTTGATGATGTAATGAATTCTGCAGTAGTTGCTAGCCCTCTCAAACTTTATGATTGCTGTCCTTTCTCGGATGGCGCAAGTTCTGTTATTTTATGTTCTGAAAAATTTGCCAAAGAACACGGTGGTGATTATATTGAAGTGATTGGTTCTGGAAGAGGTGGTTCACCTGCTGCATTGCAAGGACGTGAACATTTGACAACTATTCCAAGCACAAAGATTGCATCAGAGCAAGCATACAAAATGGCAGGTATCACTTCAAAAGATGTAGACTTTGCTGAAGTACATGATTGCTTTACAATTGCAGAAGTAGTTGATACTGAAGACTTGGGATTTTTTGATAAAGGACAAGGTGTGCAAGCAGTTCGTGAAGGCAGAACAAAATTAAATTCTGACATATCAATTAATCCTTCAGGTGGTCTTAAATCAAAAGGACATCCAATTGGAGCTACTGGTATTGGACAAGTAGTAGAAGTATATGATCAACTAACTGGAAATGCCGGTGCAAGAACTGTCAAAGATGCAAAAATTGGTTTAACTCATAACTTTGGTGCAACTGGCGCAAGTTGTGCAGTTCACGTATTCCAGAGTGTATAACATGTCTGTTGAAGAGCAAGTTATTGAAAATGCCAAGCAAGGCAAGCTATTAACTCACAAATGTACTAGTTGTGGATTTCTTCACTTGTCTACGGCCTATTATTGCCGAAAATGTGGCAGTGAGGGGTTTGAGGATGTCCTTTTAGATGGTGTGGGTGAAGTCGCAACTTATACTATTATCACAGTCGCGCCTGCAGGCTTTGAAAAATATACTCCATATGCCTTTGTCATGCTTAATCTTGACAACTCTGATTTGAGGATCTCTGGATTCATGGCAGGAATTGCTACCCCGGCAGATCTGCCTGTTGGAACAAGAGCAAAAATTACTGGTTTTGATGAACGTGGAATCATCATAGAAAAACAGTAAAAATATTTGCTTGAATTATTAAAAAAAATCAAAACCGATTCTTAATTATTTTGTACTGCTGATCATTTCCATGTCAGTAGAAATTACATGTGGTAAATGTGGCGAAAAGATCACAAACATGAAAATGCTAAAATCTCTAAAAGATGTCATGAATCCTTCAAATGGAAAATGTCCTTCTTGTGGACAGAAACTATCTACATCTGAGTTTTCACTTGATGTTCAAGAAAACTGATCAAAAAAGTTCTCACTGTCAGATCATTTTTCAATATTTTTTGATCATGAAGATTATTTTTTGATCTCTGATATGAAATTTTTTTGTATGTTATAGAAAATTTGATCAAAAACTCTCAGAAATGATCTAGTCATAAGTCTTATTTACTCCTTAATTTAGAAAAAAAACATGAAGATGAGCGATGAAGAATTAGAATTAGACATCGACTCAGACTTGAATGATGATATAGATGATGATCTAGATATGGATTCGGACTCTGATTCACCTAAGAGAAGCGGCATATTACAATCTACGTCAAAACGTGTCAGAATGATCTTCTCTGTTATGGCAAGTCCAAATAGAATTGATATTCTAAGAATTCTAAATTCTAAAGGTCCATTGACATATTCTGAATTAAAATCACTAGCTGGATTCAAGTCCAAAAAAGAAAGTGGAAAATTTGCATACCACTTGAGAAAATTACTCCGACAATCTCTTGTTGCACTAAACAAATCTGAAAGACGTTACACCATTACAAATCTTGGAAAACTGGTTTTGAGTTTGGCAAGACAAATTGAAGAAAGATCAATTATTGAAAGTGGAAAAATGTATGTTAGAACATCACATGAATCCATTGAGGAGTTTAATTCACACAAAATTATTCAATCACTAGTTCGCGAAGGAAGTCTTCCATTAGAACTAGCACAAAAAATTACAGAAGAGGTTGAGAATAGAATTTACAAATATCAGACCACCTATCTTACAGGCTCGCTTATTCGAGAAATGGTGAATTCTGTTCTCTTAGAGCACGGTCATGAGGAATATAGGAACAAACTCGCACGCCTAGGCTTGCCTGTTTATGACGTTCAAGAGATGATTTCCAATCTAGATAATGTCGATAATGGTGCTGAAGGTCTTTTATTTAACACAGGACAAAGGGTCTTTGCAGAACATCTGCTCACAAACATCTTGCCAAAAGATGTTGCAGATTCTCATCTTTCTGGAGACCTGCATATTACAAATCCTGGAATTTGGTCTATGATTCCTGATACAATATTTGTCAATGTTAAAGAACTAATTGAAGACGGAATTGATCTTGGCGGAAAATATCTTGACGTATCAAGAATCCCTGCATCAAAACAGCTAGATGAAATTACAAGTTCACTATCTATACTGATTGCTCTTCTTTCAAAAGAAGCTTCACAGGAAGTTGTACTAGACGGATTAACTCAATTGTTTACAAAACATTCAAAGTCTCTTCCAGAGCTTGAACAAAAACTAACTGCTGCATTTGCAACTGCATCTACTACTTCTAAATACAACAAAACAAGCACTAATGTTTCAATTAGACTGCAACTAGGAACTGACACAAAAATAATTAATTCAATTATTAATGCATACAAAAATTATACAAAGATCACACCAATTCCAAAAATTGGTTTGATAATTGATAACGACAAAGGAAAGATTACTGATGTTTCACAATCAGTAGCTGAAATAATTTCAATCGGCGGAAAAGTAATGTTCGCTAAAGGTCAAACATCTAGTTCAGGTGTAACAAATGGATCAACAAAGAATTCTGGACCATTATCAATTAACCTAGAATCTGTTTCTATTAATCTTCCAAGACTTGCATTTGAATCAAACAAAGATGAGACATACTTTAGAGCAAGACTTGCATTATTAATGAAACCTGCACTATCATCTATGGCATTAAGAAAAAAAGAGATTTCAGATCTTACTAGAAGAGGACTCAATCCAATTCTTGCAAAGAATACACAATACATGCAAAGAAGCTCAGTATCCCTTGTTGTAAATTTAGTAGGACTCAAAGAATCTGTCTTTAACATTCTTGGATTCCAAGACAACAAAGAGGGTCGTGATATTCTTAACAAAGTTATTGAAACTGCAGTTGATGTTGGAGCCAAAAAAGGCAAAGAATTAGGTGATACAGTTGCTGTCTGTATGACTGAAACTGAAGCCTCAACTCGTTTTGCCACACTAGATGGTGAAAAATATGGCAAAAATTCTGCCCTAAATTCAATGGAAGGTGACTCTTATTCGCAGGGAATAGTCATAAATGCTTCAGAAATAGCTGATTTTACGAACAAAAGCGAGCCTATCTCTGAATCTAACAAGCTCTCAAAATTACTTAATGGAGGATTACTTGTTACCTTAGAAATTGACAAGGATGCCAATATTGATGAAATCAAAAAATCAATCGAGAAAGCATCAGAGCTTACATCTTCTTTCAAGCCTGTAAGACCAATTGCAATTTGTGGAGAATGTGGATTCAAAGATGAACCATTTGAGGACAAGTGTCCAAAATGTAAGTCTCCTTATGTTGTCTGAAATTCATAAATGATAAACTAGTAACGATCATTTTTCAAAACTTTTTGATCTTTTTCAGATTAGCCGATCATCGTAGTATATGATCAAGTGATGCCAATATGAACTTCATAGTAGCGGTGTTAAAAATATTGACACGTTATGGGACGAAGATCAAAAGTTTTCGAGCACACAAGTTATATCCATATTCATTCTAACCCTTGCGGGGAGATTATAATGGACAATTCACAAATAGAAAATACGATCAATGAGATCCGTAAGCGCAGTGGCGCAGTAACGGCTTTCAATAAAGATAAAATTTCAAATGCCATATTTCAGGCATTGGCTGCCACCTCTAAAGCCGATCGTGGCCTAGCCGATCAACTAGCAGAAAATGTTGTTGACAAATTAGTAGAACAAGGATTTACAAGTTCTAGAACACCTACTGTTGAGGATATTCAGGATATTGTAGAGTCTACTTTAATTGATAGTGGCAATAGCGATATCGCAAAAGCATACATCGTCTATAGACATGAGCGAAGAAAATTAAGAGATGAAAAAATGAAGGTCTTGAATCTAAAAACACTTGATCCGGTTTCCAAGAAATTTGACTTGAACTGTCTGAGAGTGCTGTCATCAAGATATCTGTTCAGAAATTCAAAAAATGAGATCATTGAATCTCCAACTCAAATGTTTGAGAGAGTTGCAATTCTTGTAGGGATTGGAGACATTCTATATGATGCACAAATCTTTGACAAGTCTGGAAGTACTGTACAAGATATTGAAGAAGCAAAATCTTATCTTGAAAAACTAGATGCATTTGATTATAAATTCAAAGTAGGAGAGTATTTCTTCAACAAATGGCATTTTAGATCTCTTATCAATCACTATGTCACTCTAGCAAACAAAGGTCAGATGAAGATAAGCTTCAAAGATGTTCTGACATTACTAGCTGCAAAGAAACTTGATAGTTATGCAGACAAAATCTCTGAATATTTTGAGATGATGACTGCTCAAGACTTTCTACCAAATTCACCAACAATGATGAATGCTGGTGGAAGACTGGGACAGCTATCCGCATGCTTTGTGCTTGGAATGGAAGATGGAATGGAGCAAATCATGAAATCAACCTCAGATGCTGCATTAATCTTCAAATCAGGCGGTGGAGTAGGCATCAATTATTCTGATCTTCGTGAAGAAGGTGACATTGTAGCATCAACTTCTGGTGTCGCATCAGGTCCTGTATCCTTTATGAATATCATCAACACAGTAACTGAAGTCGTAAAACAAGGAGGAAAAAGACGTGGTGCAAACATGGGAATTATTGAAGCATGGCATCCTGATGTTGAAAAATTCATTACGAATAAAACAGAACCAGGAATTTTAGAAAACTTTAACGTAAGTGTTGGTATATGGGAAGACTTTTGGAATGCACTTGTAAATACTTCTGATGGTAACTATGTCTTACGTAGTCCACGTGATAAAAAACCAGTCAAAGAAATCAATGCACACCAACTAATTGATCTGATTGCACTTTCTGCATGGAAGAGTGCAGAACCTGGATTGATCTTCTTTGATCAAATTAACAAATACAATGTATTTGCAAAAGCAAGACAAGCACCACTAAGAGCAACAAATCCGTGTGGTGAACAAAGTCTTTATCCATACGAATCATGTAACCTAGGTTCTATCAATTTGGTAAATTTTGTCAAGAGACAAGCAGATGGTTCTCATGAATTTGATTGGCAAAGATATGAAGAAACAATCAGAAAGACAACGAGATTCTTGGATAACATCATAGATGTAAATAATTATCCAGTACAAGAAATCAATGTAGCATCAAAAGAGTCTAGACGAATTGGACTTGGAGTAATGGGTGTGGCTGATCTCTTGTACAAACTAAGAATACCATACAATTCTAAAGAAGGATATGATCTACAAGCAAAACTATCTGAAGCCCTCACATACTATTCAATGGAGGAAAGTGTTGCACTTGCAAAATCTCGCGGTGAGTTCCCACTTTGTTCTACAACAGAATATCCTGAAGGAAAGATTCCAGTAGCTGGATACTATGAGAAACCAAAAGAATCTCACTCCTATGAATGGGATCCACTAATTGACAAAATCAAAAAACATGGAATTAGAAATGTCCTAACTACCACAGTTGCTCCAACTGGTACACTCTCAATGATTGCAGATTGTTCGAATGGAATGGAACCTGCATTTGCTCTAGTATTTGAGAAGAGGGTTACTGTTGGAAGATTCTTCTATACAAACAAGATTGTTGAAGAAGCACTCAAAGAACATGGTCTTTACACAGATGAAATTCTTGAAAAGATTGCAGATAATTATGGATCTTTGAAAGGAATTGAAGAGATTCCACAGTGGATGCAAGATGTATTTGTTACAGCAATGGATATTCACTGGGCAGATCATCTAATGGCTCAAGGTGTATGGCAAGACTGGATTGGAAATGCAATTGCAAAAACAATCAACATGCCATATGATGTAACTGCAGAAGATGTAAAATCTGCATATTTACTTGCACACGAACTTGGACTGAAAGGAATGACCGTTTACCGAGATGGTTCAAGACACAAACAGGTTCTTCACATGACAAGTGAAAATGCAGAAAAAACTTTTGAAGTCTTACCAAGTGATTACATGATTAGTTATGTGACTGCAAACATCACAAATCCATACATAAAATCACAAGTAAATGCTGCACTTGCATTAAAAATTCATGACGAAGAAATCAAAACTGAACCTCAAAAACCAGAAGAGGTTTCTGAAGATCGTCTATGTCCAACATGTAAAAACAGTCTAGTCTTTGTAGAAGGTTGTAGTATCTGCATTGAATGTGGATATAGTGGTTGTACTTCTGGATAAGTAACAGAATCACAACTTTTTTACTTTCTTTTCTTTTTCAACCTGTGTGGACAAGAAAGTTCTAGGCGTGATTGCAGGCATACTAGTCGTAATTGCAATAACATCTGCAGTTTTAGCTACAAATTCAGAAATTACTACACAAAAAACTAATGAAAAAATTGGTCTTGTGATTAATTCTCCCACTCAATCAGTCACCTTACAAAGCTTGGATCAAATTTACTCTGAAGCATCAAGTACTGGAATTGGAAGAAGTAATGTCTATCTTTTTTGGAATTTAGTTGAACCAGTACGTGGAGAATTTGATTGGAAACAATCTGATGCTCTGATGAGTTTTAACAAGAAAAATAATCTCAAAGTTACGCTTTACTTTTCTATAATTAATGGAGAAACACTAGGACCATTCCCAAATTGGATTGGAAAACCATCTATCAATTCCATTGGTGAAGATAGACTAGTTAGTGTACTTGATGCAATATTATCACGATATGATATTGTAGATACTGTAATTTTAGCCGGAGAAACAGAATCTCAATTTAGATTTTATGAGCAAAATATTCCTGTTTACAAGGAACTATTCAATGGTGTTTATCATGCCATAAAACAAAAACATCCAGATGTAAAGATAGGAAATTCATTTGCATTACATCAAGTTTTGAATAAAAATTTACGATATATCGTGACTGATTTATCTATTGGAGATTTTGTAGCATTTTCTTATTCACCTGTAGATACACTAAATGATATTGTGAAAACTCCACAACAAGCAAAAGAAGATCTGCAACAAATATTTGATTTAGCGGGAGATAAAAAAACAGGAATTTTTGAGATTAGTTGGAGTACGTCAGAATTTGTTGGCGGAAGCGAGTCTACCCAAACAGAATTTCTAGAAAAATCCTTTGAATTTTACACCGAAAATGAATCAGACATGGAATTTTTCACATGGTATAGACAATATGATAAACCTGAAGGAACATGCGCATTTGAAGAACAGGATATAGGTGATGATACTCTAACTGTTGGAGGTTCTGGATTTGGTTCTAGTGAACATGTAATTGAAAGATTAAGTCATTACATTTGTAATGCTGGTTTGATTAACACTGATGGTACTCCAAAACCAAGTTGGAATGAATTCAAAAATCAAATTCAAATGATAAGTTGAAATGATATCTGTAATCTTATCTGAATCATCATTAGAGCTTGTCCCAGATGAATTAAAACATCATCCATCAGTTGTTTCTCATGCAAGAAAACTTGGAAAACTTCCCTCAGAAATTCTGTTGGATAATTCTTGGCATTTTGCTGCTATGAAAGGAATCAATAATGAAATGAAAAGAGGGAGACCTGACTTGGTACATTTTTCTATTCTTGAAGCAACTACCATCCCATTATATCTTCAAAATAGAATAAAATTTTATGTTCATACAATTAATGACAAAGTAATTTACTTTGGAGAAAATGTTCGTATTCCCAAATCATATCATAGATTTGAGGGTGTCATTGAAAAACTCTATCAAGAAAAAAAGATTACAACAAATAATGACGTATTACTTGAGATAAAAGATAAAACGTTCTCAGAATTGCTTGATGAAATAAAACCATCAAAAGTAATTGGATTTTCTACAAAAGGTAAAGCAAAATCATATGAAAAAATCGCAGAAGAGATTTCAGATAATTCATGTATTGTATTTGGTGGATTCCAAAAGGGACATTTTTCTAATATAGTTGAAAATAAAATATCCGAACTTTATTCCATTGATGAAACATCATTTGAAGGTCATGTTGTAGTTGCTCGAATGCTTTACGAATACGAAAAAACCATTTTTATGTAGGAACTAAAATTTGCATTCTGTTGCAGTCATAGTATAGCCTGGTTAGTATTCGGGGTTTCCAACCCTGTGACGCGGGTTCGAATCCCGCTGACTGCATTCTTTTATCATAATGAGAACTAATTTTTAGGTGTAATTTCAGAAGTTTTTGTGAAACCATCAATTAAAAAAATTGCAATGGAGAGAATGCAAATTCTAATTGAAAATGCAATTAGTAATGCAAAATTAAATCCTGAACTTTCTCAACGTCAAGCTTTTCTTGCTAGAAGAATTAGTACGAGACATAAAATTAGAATGCCTTATAATCTTAGGATGGTTTTCTGTAAAAAATGCAAGTCATTTATTGCTCCTGGAATAAATTCTAGGGTTCGTTTGGGTAGGGCATCTGTTAAATCAATCAGAATTTCTTGTAACTT
>JBHHVV010000045.1:0-12511 GCA_046754445.1 Candidatus Nitrosopumilus sp. | reverse complement strand
GGTGTTGGTTCAGGTTCTGGTGTTGGTTCAGGTTCTGGTGTTGGTTCAGGTTCTGTTTTAGTTCTAGAGTCAAATTCAGATAAAATATCTTCTGCATCTTTGGATTTAGGGTCGTTCAATTTAATTTTCCTGTAATAACAAAATTCTCTTTCGCTTTTATTTAATTTTTCAGGTTTTGTTCATCAAGATAGTCTTCAAACAATTTTTCCAGATCGTCTCCATTAGAAATTATTCTTATCTTATCGACTAATTCCTTATCTTCAATCTCATAACAGTTTAAGACATCCTGAGAATCCTTAAAAATCAACATTGCTTTATTTTTAAAAATACAATGATAGAGCTTTTCTTTTTCCATTTTTTCAGGTTTTAGATTAACTCCATTTTCATCAGCAGATACAGGATAATCCATGAAATGATAAGAGATTGTCAGTATTTAGATTAATGCACAAAATAGTAATAATCAATCCATCTCAATAAAGCATTGGAAACAAGAGTAGTTTTCCACATTGATTTTGATTATTTTTATGCTCAATGTGAAGAAACTAGATCTCCAGAATTGAAATCAAAACCTGTTTGTGTTTGTGTGTTCTCAGACAGAGGAGGGGATAGCGGAGCAATAGCTACAGCAAATTATACTGCAAGAAAATATGGTGTAAAATCAGGCATTCCAATAGCATTTGCAAAAAAAAGATTAGCAGATAGAAAAGATGCGGTGTTTCTGCCCGTAGATTTTGATTATTATTCAAAAATGTCTGAAAAAGCAATGGAGATAATGAAAAACAGTGCAGATATTTTTGAGTATGTTGGTAGGGATGAAGCATATTTGGATGTTACAAAAAGAATTGATGGAGATTTTAAGAAAGCAACTCATCTAGCACAACAAATCAAAAATTTAATTAGAGAAAGAATTAAGCTTAGTTGTTCAATAGGTATTTCACCAAATAAATTAATCTCAAAAATAGCATCTGATTTTCGAAAGCCTGACGGACTTACAGTCGTAACACCAGATAAGTTGAATGAATTTTTAGAACAATTAAAAATCAGAACAATACCAGGTATCGGTAAAAAAACAGAAGAAAGATTTTCTGAAATGAATCTTGAAACAATAGAAGATTTGAAAAAAATAGACGTGTTTACTTTGAATAAAGAATTTGGAAGGAAAAGTGGAACTTACATCTTTAATGCAGTAAGAGGAATAGATAATGATCCAGTAAAAGAACGAGAAACAAGTATTCAGTATAGTAAAATTTCCACATTAAAAAAAGATTCAAAAGATTATCAATTTCTATCTGAAAATATTGTTGAATTATGTAAAGAAATACATGCCATAGTTATGAAAAATAACAGAATGTTCAAATCAATTGGGATACATTTTGTTCAATCAGATTTAACAAGTAAATCAAAATCAAGAATGCTAAGAAATCCCACAACTAGTCTTGAAGAGTTACAAAAAAACGCTGATCAGCTACTTCAGAAAGCTTTGGAAAATCAGACACACACCATAAGAAGATTAGGAGTGAAAGTTGCTGAACTTTCAGAAGTTCAGGGACAAAGCAGCATAACAAATTATTTTTGAATACTTTCTATTTTTTTCAATCTTCTAGATTCTATTAAAATTACAACTAAAATAAATACAAAAAGCCATGGCAGGAACATTATTTCGCCTGCAATTTTGTGATATTCTTCCCATGCAACAGGATCAGTTGTCACTTTAAGGGCATACCAAGATAACGAAAAAATTCTAATCAGATTTACTGTGATAGTACCTATAATGCCTAAAACAAAATACATTAATTTTCTTTTTCTTGGAATTTTCAGTTTTAGCATGAATGCTCCAATTACCAATGAAAAAATGATTATACTGTGAACGCCAGCTGATGGCCAAAAAACTTGAAGAGCCATAGAGCCATGTTCTCCACGTAAGAACATAACATTGTCTTTAGCAACTGCTGTTCCAAGTTCAAGCATCGTTATTATCCAGACATTTGCTTGAACAAAATAAGGAACGACATATTGTAATGGACCAAGTGTATCATAAGGGAAAAATGCATCAAGTGAAAGAATTATTGCGGTACCAGTAAGAAAAATAGGGCCAGCAGGAGCAATTCTAATCCATCGTTTTTCAAAGAAAATTGTTAATGCTACAACCACAAAAATTGCCATTACAACAAAGTCCCACATCCAAGTCCAAGAATAAATTAATTGTACATTGAATTGTTCTGCAGATTCAATGATATAATCTCTTAAGCCATATTCTAATGAAATTAAATATCCAATTGTAATCAATGCCATTGGAACAACTGCCAATAATCGTTTTTTAGAAATGACAATTTTTAAACCAATTAATTCTGCAACAATAAAAACAAGAGCAAAGAAATAGCCGCCCCTACCCTCATTCCAACTCCAAGCTATAGAATCAGGGTATGCAATCATCGCAAAAAGAATTGGACTAGCAATTATGAAAATACCAAAAACAAGATTCCAGTTCTTCATCACATAGACCTTAGAAAGGGCAAATAAATAGCTCAACTTTACAAATTCTAGATTTCATTCAAAGTGGAAAAAGATGCTAGTCTTCGGCATCTTCAATTTCATCAGCTTCCGGATCTCTCCTGCTGGGTCGGATTGGGACATAAATAAATGTCATATAAATAATTCAGAAGACTACAAGATACATTTCAAGGTTTCAAAAGTTTGCCTATTTGGTAATTTCTAATACATCAAATTAAGAATGGGTTTTGTATTCAATTTTGAGTAACCTAATAGCCGTAAAATAGATTCGTTAAAAAACTCATTCCAAGTTATGTGATGATTTTCGTTTAAACAGATTTACAAATTTTGCAATTGCAGTGTCAATTGGACATGTTTCACATACAACACCCGATGTATGACTATCAAAATGTTTAGCATATTTTTCTCTTGATTCAAAAATTAGATCACATTTTTCACAGTAAACTTTGTGCACATTGTTATCAGAGGATTTTTTCACAATTTTCTTGTGTGGCTAGTGCTTATAAAGATCCTGTTGAAAATCACAACGTGCAAAAAATATTAGATAAATTTGTGACAGGATTTTTTGTAGTAACTTTAGGAATATTGTGGTATTGCAGTTCGAAATATATTGTTGTTTCAAATCATTACACCATAATCATTTACGATATCTTTGGAAAACAGTCAAAGATAGACAACATTAGAACCAATTTTAAAACTAGAGATGTTGCACAAAGTTATATTTCAGAATATCAAAAGAGATTTCCATTTCATGACTTCTCAATGGCATTAGAATCAATTGATGTAAAAAACACAAATTTTAGAATTTTTAAAAAATTCAAAGATAATGGATTCTCATATGAGCGTTAAGCTCCGTTTGATATGGAGTAACAAAACCACAATGTGTACACGAAAACATCTCAGGTTGTTCTACAACTTCTCTCTCAATAATTTTTCCAGAAATAGATGTGATACTTATGGTTTCATTGGCAGATATTACTGCAAAATTATTTCCTTCATTTATGGAATCCAAATATTCTTTGATAGCAGATATGACAGAATTTACATCAACAATTTCATCATCATCAAATGTTGATAGTGTGAATTGATTTTGTTTCAAAGTAGGAATAGCTTCTACTTTATCTGCAACATAGACAAGTAACTCATTTTTTACAGATAAAATATCCTTGCAATCAATTGTAAGCATGAATTTCAAGGAATGAATCAATATTTTAGTTTAACAATGATGTGAAAATGATTATTATGGTTCAATATTGTGAATTTTCATAGATGGGAGATTCAGAAACATTTGGAATTGAAAAAGGTCATGGAGAAGAAGTCATAGCATGGCTAAATGACCAAGCAAAAAAGCAAGGTTCTAAATTTGAAGCTAGATTATATGGATACAATATATCTACAAAAAATTTTGGAGATTTTGAAATGTTTTCATGGATAGGAGATGTACAAATTGCAAGAAAAATGATCATCAAAGTAAGTAAAAGATTCAAGGTAAAAGTAATTGAAGGAGGTTACAAGCCTAAAGAAAAAATTTTTAGTATGAAAAAATTTGATTTTGCCAAAGTAAAAAAAGGGGATAAAACAATAGGACAAATTGAATTTGTTTCATCAAGATTTGGAAATGATCATTGGGAAATTAAAGATGAGGAGAGACATTAATAAGAAAAAAATTTGGATGTATTTTAAATGAAAAAAATAGGAATTTTAGGTATAGGAATGTTAGGGAATGCAATTGCGATGCATTTGTTGGATTGTGGTTTTAAAGTATCAGTATACAATAGAACAAACAAAAAAACAATACAAGTGAAAGAAAAAGGAGCGATAGTTGCATCATCTCCAAAAGAACTTGCAGAAAATTCAGAATTATTAATTATTGTGGTAAAAGATACAGATGCAGTAAAACAAGTGTCATTTGAAAAAGACGGGATTGTACAAGGAACACATAGTAAACTGATTGTTGCAGACATGAGTACAATAGATCCTTTAGAATCAAAAAAGATTGCAAAAAAATTTCAGGAAGTCGGTATTCAAAAATTAGACATTCCAGTAATGGGTGGTCCCAATGTGGCTATTTCAGGAGACTTGGTGATGATGGTATCAGGAAATAAAGAAACTTTTGAAATATGCAGAGAGGTATTTGAAAAAATTGCAAATAAAGTATTTTTCTTAGGAGATAGTGGCACTGCACATTCAATAAAACTAGCCATGAATCTACAAATTACGATGCTAGCACTGGCACTATCAGAAGGAATTATCCTGGTCAAGAAAGCAAAAGTGGATCCTAAAATTTTTCTTGAGATTCTAAATTCTACATATTTCAAAACAGGTATGAGTGAAAAAAAGGCATACAAAATGATTGAAGGAAAATATGAACCAACATTCACGCTTGCAAATCTAAAAAAAGACATCAGCACCATGACAAGAACCGCAAGAAATTTGGAAATTGAATTGCCAATGATTGAAAAAGCCGAAGAAGTATATGAAAATGCACTCAAAGAAGGATTTGGAGAAATGGATTATACAGGCATTATAGGATATGTTAAAAAAATCAATGAATCAAATTAGATCAAAATCATTATCAAATTCAACAAAAATCTATAAGTTAGTTATGAGGAAATATAATTATGAGATTAAAGGACAAAGTTGCGATAGTTACTGGAGCATCAAGCGATATCGGGAAAGGGATTGTTAAGAAATTTGCAGATGAAGGAGCCAAAGTAGTTCTTGTTGCAAGAAATCTAGAAGGACTAGAAAAAGCAAGAAAAGAGATTGGAAATGAAGACGCTACAGCATCTATTACATGTGACTTAACTGACGAAGCACAAGCATTGCAAGCAGTAAATCAAATTATGGATACATATGGGAAAATAGACATTCTGGTAAACAATGCCGGAGCAATAAATGATCCAATTCATTTTCACAAGATGCCAGATTCTGAAATAAAAAAACTCATTGATGTAAACTTGTTAGGAGTATTTCATATGACAAAAGCTGTTTTGTCAAAAATGTCAGATGTTAAAAACGGTGCAATAGTAAATATTGGTTCTATCTCAAGCGAAAGAGCAATTCCACGTGTTCATTTAGCGGTGTATTCTGCCACAAAAGCAGCAATCCCCATGTTTACAAAATCTATTGCAGTAGAATATGCAAGAAAAAACATCAGATGCAATTGTGTCAATCCAGGAATAATTAATTCAGGCTCGATAAAGCCATACCTTGATGATCCTCAAGCAAGAAAAGTACTTGAGGAAAGACTGCCTCTTGCAAGAATTGGAGAACCAGAAGATGTTGCAAATGCCGTATTGTACTTGTCTTCAGATGAAGCAAACTGGGTTACTGGAACCGTCTTGAATGTAGACGGTGGTAAAACAGCCTCAGAAGGATAATCCTTTCTCCAACAATTTCCTAGCAAGTAATTGAGAAACTCGTACAGGCTCAGGTACAGACCCATGTAATGTTAAACCATCTAACAAGTGTTTTACATCATTAATTTCACAACCTTCTAGTCTAACAAAGATTTCATGAGAAGTATTCAAAGTGATTTTTTCTCTTCTCCCTAATTGTTGATATGCTTGAATTTTTGATTCTGAAGAATTTGGAAAATGGTGTTTAAGTGAATCTTCAATTCCTTCAGAGTCATTGTAAGACACACCAATTATGGGGATTTGGATTACATCAAATAATTTTCTAATATCTATTATATTATACATAGAAACTATCAAGCCTGAAATTAGAACATAACTAATGTCAGGTCTATGTAGTGCCTCATACATACTCAAAATAGTATCTGTTGCATCATCACCTTCCAAAGTTGCACTGCCAAAAATAAAATCGTCAATAACAAAATCGCGACGCATAACTATTCCAGAAAAAATGGATTTTATTGAATTTGGTTTAAAGCTTTCAGCAATTACAAGTCCCCTCAATCCCTTTTTTTCAAGATGAAGAGATCTCACGTTTTTTTCCCCTCTGATACACACGATAACTCACTCCAGTAATCAACATCACAATACCGGTAACTACAGACCACATAACAAAAGACGATATTTCTGATTCATCCATAAATAATCATACATTTGAAAACATCTAAAGTTTCGGTTTAGAATGAATCAGGAGTTTCAAAAGGCTGAAACATCTAAATAGATTTGATGCAGACTTAGTTTATGCCTGAATTCATTTGTCCGGATTGTGGAAAACGCCTTTTTCATGAAAATGAAACCACATTAAAGATAGAAGAGACTATCCATTCAAAATTTTGTAGAAAAAATGAGGGAGAAACCCATAGTTACATGCATAGAGATCTAGCACATATGGAAACATTTGATTCTGAAAGAGAAAATGATTCAACAGGCACACCAGTTCTGAAAAAATAATCCCAATATCAGACCTCAAAATTATATCCTAGGTCTTGTTGATTCAATTTGATTGTCTGAAGAATATCATTATGATTTAGTAGTAGTTGGAGGAGGCCCTGCAGGATCATCAGCAGCATTTGCTGCTGCAAAAAAAGGAACCAAAGTAGCTCTACTTGAAAAAGAAAATTCGATTGCAGAGACAGTTAGAACAAGTGGAGTAACATGGATTCAAAACATCAGAGAGTTTGGAATTCCAGATAATTGTTTTAATCCAATCAAAAATTTTTCATTTTGTTCCCCAAATAATGAAGTAACAATAAGTGATTCAGTTCCACGTGCTGCAGTTTTAGATGTGAGAAAAACATACAGATGGTTAGCATATCAAGCAGAAAAAGAAGGGGCAGATATTTTTCTTAAAATCAATATCAGTGACGTAATAAAAAATGACAGTGGTGGAATAATAGGAGTGAGTGGAATTGGACCTAATGGAAAAGTTACATTTCATGCTAAAGTGGTAATTGATGCAAGCGGATTCCCATCAACAATTTCTAAAGCAATGAGATTTGTTTCACAATGGAAAAGATTTGGAGCAGGAGCAGAATACGAAGTCAAAGCCGAGAATGTAGATTCCGAAACATGGTGGCTAATGGTAGGACAACAGTATTCACCTGCAGGGTATGCATGGATTTTTCCTTTAAAAAATAATATTGTAAGAATTGGTGTAGGTGTAGGAAAACCAGAATCAAATGTAGATCCGAAACAACGACTAGAAGAGTTAATGGATGCTAAAATGGGACCAATAAAAAAACTAGGTAAAATTACTCCGATAGAATTCCACTATGGATTAATTCCAAATGATGGGGTATCGAGAAAGACAGTTTTCAATAATTTGATATTAGTTGGAGATTCTGCAGGTCAAGCAAATCCACTTGTTTTAGAAGGAATTAGATATGCAATAAAATTTGGAAGAGTGGCAGGAAAAGTAGCATCTGATGCTATAAAGTCAGGAAACACAGATGAAAAAGCATTATCACCTTACGAAAAGAATTGGAGAAAAGAGATTGAAAGTAAGATAAATTCTGCAGGCAAAGTTCAGGATAGATGGATTGGCCTAACAGACGAAGAATGGGACAAGGAATTAGAGATAATTAAAGAATTAAAACCTGAGGAATTTCTTGATTTCATAAAAGCAGAATTTGGATTATCAAACATGGTAAAACTTGCAACTCATCATCCAAAACTTGCAGTAAGACAACTATTCAATTTAGTTAAGGGGAAAAAATAGTTATTTAACATTAAAGAAATCAGTTACTCTAACATCATGATATTGTAATTGTACAACATAAACACCTGGATCAAATGGTTGAGACAAGACTTCAGTAAATAATCCAGAAGAGTTATCTTTTAATCCAATCTCTTCGACAAAATTACCCTTCTGATCATAGATATCAACAAAAAGATCTTCTCTAAATGCCAGAGTCTTTTGAACAGCACCAGACACTATCAATTTATCATCATCATAGAGTGCTTCAACAATAGCTGTTCTAGAACGTATAGGAAGATATCGTTCAATTATCGTCTTTAATTCATCAAGATTATCTGATACACTTTCAGCATCTTTGTCATCAAAAGCAGATTTGATTTCGTTAATAACAGATGCAAATCTAGGATTTTCAGCATAATTCTCACCGCCAAATGTTTCTGCAAATGACTTTAGTTCATCAAACTCACGTGCTAGTTCAACCATACTCAAATCATTTTTTGTGTATTCATAATCAAATTCTTCCTCAACGTGAACAATTTGAGTCGCCTTAGAATCCTTGTATTGCAACATTACCACATAAAGACCAGGTTCAGCAGGGGCAATCCATTGAGTGTAAAAATTGCCTTGCTTAGTATCTGTAAATTCTAATCTACTATGAGTACTCCCATCCATGTTGAAAACTGTGACATACAGATTTTCTCTTCTATCAAATACAGATTTTTCAGTAGCACCGCTTAGAATCCAAATATCTTTTTCAGCATCAAACGAAATATTGTAAATTATATTTGAATCATTCAGTACTAAGTATTTGCTGAGATACTCACCAATTTCTGAAATTTTGGATTCAGCATCAACAAAATTTGCAATATCAATTAATTCATTAGCATCATCCATCATACGTTCATATTCATCAACATATGCTGAGAATTCACTATTATAGAAGGTGGAAACCATATTTGAAAAAGCATCCATTTTTTTACGGAATTCAATTCTTTTAATTTCATCTACAGAATATCCAACATCAGAGCCCAAAGGATCTTCGGCGTACGCTTGAGATACAGATGTCCATTCATCAAACAATTGTCGTACTAAAACATCAGCTTGGTCAAGATCATTTTTTATTACAAGATCTCGTACATCATCAATTTTTTCATTAAATTTTTCAGCAAATTCAATATAATTTGGTAAGAAACGATTCTTTGTTAAACTAAGTTCAACTAAGTTTTCAAGAGATTTTGCACGCTGTAAAATATCACTAGCCCTAACTTTGAATGCATCTTTATCATAAGAATCTAAATCACTTTTTATTTTAGAGGCATTTTCACTGACCCATGTCAAAAGAACTTCAATTCTATCAATTCTTGTTATAGATGGATTTCCAGATTCCATTTGTTTTGCAGTGTTTAAGATTTTCAAAGCATTATCAATTAAAAATAAATTTTCATAATCTGCTTGAATCTCGGCTTTTTCTTTCATAGTTTTGTATTCAAATTCTAAAATCACCAAAGGGTTTCGTTTTTCTCTTAATTCAGTCATAGATTGATCAAACTTGGATATAATATCCAAAATTTCGCTTGTAGAAGTTGCATTTTCTACTTGTTCTAATAGGGATCTCCAGTTAGAAGTAAGGTTGGAATCAACTCCACTTGTTTGAGAGATTTCAACACTTTTGGAAATTCTTGACGAAATATCAATTATCTGACTCATCTGAGTTATTGCAGATTCAGATTCCAAAATACGGTCAACAGAGGTTGCAAGAGCCAAATTAGATTCCAAATCATCCCATTCAGGCTGGATTAGATTTGCAAGATCATTATTTTTTTCAGAGTCGCTAGAGATGAATCTTTCAACAGTATCTAACTCTCTAAGCAAAATGGCTGCCTGATGTAAATTAGAAACACGAGTATTAGATGCAGTCAATTCTTCAATTGATTCTTTTTCCATCAATGAGGGTTTTAGAGACTCCCAATCATTTTGTACTAATCTATAAAGATCACTTTGTTTTCTGGAAATAACATCCAGATACCGAGATTTTGAAAGAATGTCAATTAGGTCTCCCAATTCATCAGAGTAAATTGGTGCAGTTCCCCTAGCAAAAATAAATCCAACTTCATTTTTAACAGGTTTACTCATCACAGTGTCAGATTTTTTCATCAAGTTCAACAATGTTTCTTCTAACTCATCAAATGTAGGAGTTCTTTCAGTAATTTTTTCAGGATTTACGTTCCTTATGTCTACAAAAGCATCCGTCAAAAGATCAATGGCCCTAGATTTATCACCAATTTCATAATAAAATAATGCAGAAAATATTGTGCTGTCAATGGACTTTGCAATTTCAAAAGATATTTCATCATCATTTAACAATTGTTGTACGGAATCTAATGATGAAGATACTGCAGGTCGAATCAATGGGTTTATTTCAAAAATCAAATCATCCACAAAATAGTCACTCCACAAATTAACATAAGTGGATTCTAATTCAGATAAATCATTTGAAGTTTGATTTGATATAGGGGACAAAATTTCAAATTTATCACTAATTAATGATGCATGATTTGATACCAAATTTTGCGCTACAGAAATTTTTTCATCAGTAGTAAGTGCAGAAAAAGTTGTCGATGAAACATTAAATGTAGTTGATTTAGCATAATCGCCATAGAATAATTTTATTTCATATTCACCTGAAATTCCACAAATTCTACCTTTTAGCGGAATGATGTCTGTGATAAAAACACCATTTGGTAATGGTACGAGTTGTTGAATTTGACATATATCACCTTGAGGATTAAAAATTTGCATAATCAAAAAGGAATCATCAGAGATGGTTGCAACTTGACCATAAACGAACAAGGGCTCACCTCTATCATAATTTCCAAAATCATCTAGAATGGTAATTCTATCAGGGGTTTGTGCAGAAGCATAAACAGGCATTAGCAAAATGACAATTAGGCTCAAAACCACTGGAATTTGCCTCATAAAGATACAACCCGCTGCTTATTGTACTTAAAACTTGAGTAGCTATGATTAGTGAAATTAGAGGATTAATTAGTCAAGCCATAGCAACTGCCATAGAATAGTTGCCAGACTTGATTTTTGGTACAGTGTTGGTTTGGTTGGTATTTTGTGACATACAAATTGAATGAAATTGCACTGTTGTACAATGAGCACATTTTTTACAAATCATGCTATTAGGTTTAAAACATCGAGAGCATTTAGTTTTAACATCCAATCTTCCACCACAATTTCTACATGATTCATCAGGCAATTCTTTTCAAAATTAATTATAGAAAATTGAATATAAGAAACACGTAGAAGTCGTTCATACAAATGTTCAGCAAAAACAAGATTATAATGTAAATAAAAAAAAGAAAAAACATGGATGGGGTTAAAAAAACATTTGATAGTTGGGCTCAAAATGGTAGAGCAGAACTAATGGAAATAGAGCATGGCAAAAATGTTTCAAAATTTTTAGATAAAATATCATTTGAGAAACCTTTTACATTTTTAGATGTAGGATGTGGTAATGGATGGGTTGTAAGAAAGATTCTTCAAGAAAAAAATTGTCGAAAATCTGTAGGAATAGACAAAAGTAAAAAAATGATTGTTCAAGCTAAAAAAAATAAAGAAAATAAGAACGGAGTATTTATCCACACAGATATTGAATCCATGAAATATAATGGAAAATTTGATTTTATTTTCTCCATGGAATCACTTTACTATGTAGATTCAATTGAAGTTGCTTTAAAAAAAATATACAAATTACTAAAACCAGGAGGGAAATTTTTTTGCGGTACAGATTTTTACACAGATAACAAAGCAACTGCAAAGTGGGCAACTATAATGAAAATACAGATGCATCTTCATTCAAAAAAAGAATGGAAAGCGTTTTTTAAAAAATCAGGATTTATTGTGAAAACAAAACAAATCAAAGATTTGAAAAGTACAAAAAAATGGAAACATGAATTTGGAACTTTATTTATCATAGGCACAAAACCTGAAAAGTAATACTCAAATTCAATCATGAAATAGATAATACATGTGAGCTGGAGCACGACACGCTGCTACGGCAGAGGAAACTCCTCCCTCCATACAGGAAATGTGATCCGGAGATGGATAATCAGAGATGGTTGGCAACGGAGCAGAAAAAAATCCAATATGGCGCACTATGATGGCAAAACCTGAGGTTTCCATAAAAGGAATGAAAAAAGCCGCCCCACATGGAGCAAAGCCAAACAGAACTTAAAGTTCCTGTACTAAGTTCAGGTAGGCTGCAAAGCGAAATATCGTGAAAACAGAAGGAGGGTTACTCCCAGCACACATAATTATTTTTAAAATTTTAACTCATTGAGTTGACGTGTTCTTTACAGATATCAGCACCACATTG
>JBHHVV010000044.1:0-12751 GCA_046754445.1 Candidatus Nitrosopumilus sp. | reverse complement strand
TCTTCAAGTTCTTTGCGTTTCTCTTCAGCTTTTTCTTGTTTTTCTAGTTTTTTCTCTTCAAGTTCTTTGCGTTTCTCTTCAGCTTTTTCTTGTTTTTTAGACGAATTAGAGTCTTCACTACTATCTGAAAGATCATCATCAGCAAAAGAATCAGGAAATTGGTTTATTCCAAAAGAACCGCCTATCAGAACAAAGGCTAAAAAACCAAATAACACAAATTTTTTTTCCAATTCACAATTTCGATTTAATTATAGTTAAAAAGAATTGCTCATAATTCGTTATTCATTATCAATTCTTAAAAGAAGTAACAAGATTAACAAAATATTTGTGTAATGAAGAATCATGAGTTAGTTCAGGATGAAAAGCAGTACCAATTACATTACCTTGTTTGACTGCTATTATCCTATCATTAAATTTTGAAAGAATCTCTACACCAGATCCAACATCAGAGACAGATGGGGCTCTAATAAACACTCCATTAAACTTTGGAATATCAATCGAATCCAGCGAAATACTAGCTTGAAAAGACTCCTTTTGTCTTCCAAAAGAATTTCTTTCTAATTTAATATCAAGAATATCCAAAAGTGGCTGATCAGTTTTTCCAATTACACGATCATCTGCAGTTTTAGAAAGCAAAATCATTCCAGCACAGATTCCAAGTACGGGCATCCCATTTTCAATTTTTTCCTTAATAATCTTTAATGATCCATTTACTAATGAAAGCTGTCCAATAGTGGTACTTTCACCGCCAGGAATAATCAAACCGTCTAATTGCGATATTTCTTCAGGTGTTTTTACATCAATAACTTTTCCATCAATTCCTAATTCATCAATTGCGGATTTTATTGACAAAAGATTTTCTTTAATATCGCCCTGAATAGATAAAACACCAACATTTAGACTCATGCTGAACCACCACGATCTTGCATACGTAATTCTAATGTGTTAACATCTAATCCGATCATTGATTGTCTTTCATCAATCATTTTTTGGGCTTCCTTTACTTTATCTGATTCATTCCAAAAAGTAGTAGCTAAAACAATTGCTCTTGCTCTCTCTTTTGCATCATCAGAATTGAAAATTCCAGATCCAACAAAGATGCCATCACATCCAAGTGACATTAGGTATGCAGCATCAGCTGGAGTTGCAATCCCTCCTGCAGCAAAATTCACTACAGGTAATCTTCCAAGTTTTGCAGTTTGTTCAACAATATCATAGGATACTTTGAATTCTCGTGCCATCCTAACTAAATCTTGATTATCTCCAGAATCATAAATTGACTTGATTGTTCTTAATTCATCATTTACTTTTTTGATATGTTTTATTGCTTCAGCTACATTTCCTGTTCCAGGCTCACCTTTTGTTCTAATCATTGCAGCACCTTCTTCAATTCGTCTTAAAGCTTCTGCCAAAGATCTTGCACCATTTACAACAGGTGTTGTCAAATCCCATTTCCAAATATGACGGAATTCATCAGCTGGTGTCAATACTTCAGATTCATCAATCATATCTACATCAGTTTCTTGAAGAACTAATGCTTCATTGACATGACCAATTCTGCATTTTGCCATTACTGGAATTGTTACCGAATCCATAATGTCTTCAATAATTCTAATACTTGCAGTTCGTGCAACGCCTCCTGCTTTTCTAACTTCAGATGGGAGTTTGTCTAAAACCATTACCGAAACAGCTCCTGCCTCTTCAGCAATTTGAGCTTGTTCTACAGTTGTAACATCCATTACAACTCCATTTTTCAACATATGGGCAAATCCACGTTTTAGAGTTGATGAACCTCGTATGATGTCATTAGAATCTAATTTTTTAGAAATTATTCCTTTAGCATCAGGTCTTTCACCAGACAATGGAAGCATATTCTATTTTTCATCACAGGCTATTTGTACCTATTCACTTATTTCAGATATAATTTGATCAAGTTCAGATTCAACCATTGTAATTATTGGTGGAATAAAACCAGAGGTAGCATTTTGTTCAGGCCAGTGAATTTGATTAACATATCCATTCAGAGTTACTTTAACATTAGATTTTTGGTAATCAGTTGCATTTTCTAAAATAGAAAAGGATTCAGAAGGGACTGCCATAAAGCCAGTTTCTTTGATTAATGATTTTATTTTATTTAGTTTATCTTCATTTAATTTTGAACGAATGTCTGGTTGAATATATCCTTGTTCAGTTACAGAGTATTTGAGATCACCGTTATTTTTTATTAAAAGTATTTCAGTTTTTTGTGCACCAGTTCTTTCGGTAACACCGTACGATATTTTCTTTAATTGGTGTTTTGTATATTCTATTTCAATATCATCAAGAGAATTTGCAGCAGAAATAGGAATCTCAGTTTTTATGAGTAGTGGAACCGAAATTAAAAGTGCTACAATTACTGGAATTGCACCTAATACCAAGTAAAATGGTTTTACCATAATGATTACAAATACGAATTGATAATTATTGCAAATAAATCTTGGTTAAAAATAAGTTAAAATTCAAGTCTATTTCATTCCTGTTGGTGGGTTCGTAGTCTAGCCAGGTAGGACGATGGTCTCCAAAACCATCGGTCGTCGGTTCAAATCCGTCCGGGCCCACTTGAAAATGTTATTATCTATTTCTCAAAACATTAAGGGCAGAACCAGCTTTGAACCATTCAATTTGAGATTGGTTGTAAGAGTGGTTTAGTAAAATTTCATCTTTATGTCCATCACTATGAGACATTATGCATTTGACTTGTTTATGAGGTTCTAGTTCATTCAAATCTAAAAGACTAATTTTGTCATCTTCTAGAATTTTATCATAATCATCTGAATTGCTAAAGGTCAGTGCTAGGATACCTTGTTTTTTCAGGTTTGTTTCATGAATTCTAGCAAGACTTTTTGTAATAACTGCTGCACATCCTAAGTATCTAGGAGACATTGCAGCGTGCTCTCTACTGCTACCTTCACCATAATTATTATCACCAATAATGACCCATCTCATTTGTTTTTCTTTATACTCTCTTGCAATTTTTGAAAATGATTCAAGTTGATTATTGAGAATGTTTTTTCCTTGACCTACTTCATCATTAAACGCATTAACTGCCCCCAATAGCATATTGTCACTGAGATTATCCAAATGGCCTCTAAGAGATAACCATGCTCCAGCAGGGGAAATATGATCTGTAGTACACTTTCCCTTGGCTTTGACCATTATTGGGAGTTCAACAAAGTCGTTTCCATCCCATTTTGAAAAAGGTTCTAAACGCTGTAGACGTTTACTGTTAGGATCAATTATTACTTCTACGTTGCTGGAATCTTCAGGAGGTGCAACAAAAATTCCTTCTGGAATTACAAACCCTTCTTTTGGAACTTCAGGCGCTGGTTTTGGAGGATCTAGTTTGAATTTTGTTCCATCCGATGCTGTAAGTTCGTCTTTTAACGGATTAAATGACAATCTACCTCCCAAAGCTAATGCAATAATCATTTCTGGACTTCCAATGAAATTTAGTGTACTTCGATGACCATCATTTCTACCTGGGAAATTCCTGTTAAACGTAGTAACAATTGTATTTTTTTCTTCATTTTCTAATTCAGGTCTATTCCATTGTCCAATGCAAGGACCACAAGCATTTGCTAAGACAGTTGCACCTATGTCTTTAAGCGAATCCATTTGTCCATCTCTTTCTATAGTTCCTCGAATTTGTTCCGAACCAGGTGTGATTAATAAAGGAATTTTAGATTTGATTCCTTTATCTTTTGCTTGTTGAGCCAAGCTTGCAACTCTAGACATGTCCTCATAAGAAGAATTTGTGCAACTGCCAATCAAAGCAACAGAAATTGGATCAACATATTCATTTGATTCTACATCAGAACCAAGTTGTGAAATAGATCTTGCTAAATCCGGAGTATGAGGTCCAACAATATGTGGTTCTAATGTTGAAAGATTAATTGTAATTACTTTATCAAAGAATTTTTCTGGATTAGATTCAACTTCAGAATCAGCAACAAGTAGTTCTTTATTTTGATTTGCTAATTCAGATATTTCATTTCTATTTGTGTATTTTAGATAAGTTTCCATTCTTTCATCATATGGGAATATAGAACAGGTTGCACCAATTTCAGCCCCCATGTTGGTGATAGTAGCTTTGCCTGTACAGCTAATTGAATTTGTACCAGGACCAAAGTATTCAACAATAGAATTGGTTCCACCCGAGACTGTTAATTCTTCAGCAACTTTGAGAATGATATCTTTTGGGGCAGTCCATCCATTTAATTCTCCAATTAATTTAACACCAATTTTCTTGGGATATAGTAATTCCCAAGGCATTCCTGCCATTGTTTCTGCAGCATCAAGTCCACCTACTCCAACTGCAATCATACCTAGACCTCCAGCATTTGGAGTATGAGAATCAGTACCAATCATTAATCCACCTGGAAAAGCATAATTTTCAAGAACAACTTGATGAATAATTCCAGCTCCTGGTTTCCAAAAGCCACACCCATATTTTGCAGCAGCTGATTGTAAAAATTTGAAAACTTCACTATTTTCATCAAGAGAAACTTTCATGTCGACATCTCCTTGAACTTCAGCCCTAATCAGATGATCACAATGAACAGTTGTTGGTAAAGAAGATTGGTTTAGTCCGGCTTGCATGAATTGAAGCATGACCATTTGACCTGTAACGTCTTGTAATGCAACCCTATCAGGTTTTAGAAAAACATAATCTTTACCACCGGTAAAACTGTTATCTCCAATTTCATGAAGATGTCCAGATAAAATTTTCTCAGTAAGTGTTAATGGTCTTCCTACAATGTTTCTATATTTTTCACTGTTTTCTTTAATTTTTAGATAAGCTTTCGAAACAAGTTCTGAAGTAGTATTGATTTCCACAAGAAACAGTCAATTTCCCCCGAATTTATTATTTCCAATTAAAAATTAGAAAAAAGAAGCTAATACACACGTAAATTCCTTAACAATTATAAGCGAAAAGCATGTTTTTAATACAATGTTGGGAAGTAGCAGATTTTCTAAGGTGAATGGTGATTATGGTCAATAAAGGATTTCCAAAATTTGGCATGTCACAAGCAGGAGCTTTTGTTGCTGCATTAAAAAATTATAATTTACCAGATTTCATTCTAGTTTTAATTGCTAAAGAATGCAAGTCAGATCTTCTTGAAAGAGGAAGAATTGATGATAGATTACAGAGTATGAATGATGACGCATTAGAATTATTGCACAAAGTTTTTGTTGGTTGTGAAGAAGATGATGCAGGAAAATTTGCTCAGTATAGATTCTATGCATATGTCTCAAGTATGTATCACAAATGTGAAGTCTTAGTTAATGAAACAATCCCTGGCGTATCAGGAAAAAATCACAAGATTCCTGTTGCAGTAAAAAATAATGGAATGTATATCTCAGTTGCATACAACAAAGCAACTGGAAATCCAGTTAACAAGAAAGAAACTGCAAGATTTTATGATATGGTGGACGATATTAAGAAAGGTGATCATGGAACAATGCTAACGGATGCAATTTACGGTTCATCAGTAGGATTTAGAGGAGATGCATTAGTAGAACTTGAAAATTTGAGTAAAGCAAGGACTAATGATCCTGAAAATAAATTAGATTTCAAAACAGCAAACTTTGAAAACAATATTTATTCAGTTACAAAGTGTTAATTTTAAAAATTATATCATAAATTTAGTTGAGTAGTATCCATTGTCAAAAACATAGGTTTTCCTGCTGTTTTTTGAAAATCTTCACCGTATTGTTCAAACTCTAATTGTTCAAAGAGATGTTTTGTCCAAATATCATGAACCATTTCTTGGTATTTTTTGTGTCCAGTAATTCTCAATAATTCGTGTAGTAATTCATGAGAAATAGTGGTACAATTTTTTTCTGCAAGAAACAATGAATCATTTGATTCTTTGAGAGGTTGCCAAAATACCATTCCAAAATTTTCTGCATGATATCCTTCACAAGTACAATCAGTCCATAATGGCTTGAAGTGTGTAAGATAGAAATGGTAAATGTCTTTTCCTCTTTGTTCATGATCACATATCAGAGTTGGTGTATCGAGTCGTTGAAGAATGCTTCGAGGAGATGTAATCAATTCATCACACTGAATGTCATAGTCTTTTCCAAATTTTTCTTTAATCCAAACCTTGTAAAAATGACTCATTTTTTGAATGTATTCAAATTCAAATCTACGTTTTTCACGCTCTTCTTCTTTTACAACAAAAATAAAATGTAAAATCATAATAAGAAAAAAGGGTGTTTATGTCTGACCTTCAATACCCATCAGGGTTAGAGTAGAACGAATCTTTTCAATTTTCCTGATTTTCCAAGTAATTGTTTCTCTAAGTTTTTCAACAGTATCAGATTCGATCTTGGCCAAAATATCATATGCACCAAAAGTTCCATGAACTTCTTTTACACCTTCTAAGCCCTTTAGTTGCTGAATAATAGCTTCTTCAGAACCTAGTTCACAGTTTATTAAAACATAAGCTGTTGCCATGATTTTATTAAACAAATCGACTATATCAATAAACCGATTATTGTTAGTTCTGAGAAATCTTTAAGATAGCATCCCATATTGGCTTTGGTACAGGCATTATTGATAGTCTAGAAATTCTGATTAGTTCCCAATCTTTGAATTTTTTATCTTTTTTCATTTCATCAAGTGTTACAGGACGTTTCAGTGTTTTTTTATATTTTACATCCACAACAATAAAACGTTCAACGTCTTCTTTTGGATTAGAGTATGGTTTTGAAATAACTTGCATAATTCCAACAGCTTGTCTTTCATCACCTGTATGGTAAAACAAAACAAGATCACCAGGTTTCATTTCTCGCATGTGTTTTAATGCAAGATTATTATGAACTCCATCCCATATTGTGGTCTTTTCTTTTTTCAGCTGTTCAAAATTATATCCTCTTGGACCGCTAGGTTCTTGTTTTGCTAACCAATAGTTTGTCATTTCATTTTTCTTTACCAAGGGATGTTTTATGGTTTTTGAAAAAATAATGTTCCCCGGTTCTGACTCGCACAAATTCATAGGTACATAGCCATACGCCTCCTCGCGTTCTGAAACCGGGGGTGCCCATTATGTAGCACGCCTGGGTGAATTAGAAATCATTGGTATCATAACGATCGACATCATCCTAATCCGTCTGCGTGCCTGCTCTTGGGCGTTTAATCATAGTAATTCTCTTACTAAAAACCATTTAGAGAATAATGAAATACATTTGAGAATTTAAAATTAAATTTATGTAAAATAGTCAGTTGTGTAAAGATCAAAAATGTTTCACTTTTTTTTATTGAAATAATCATTTTGGTATAGGTTTGTTTATCATTATTTTTGATTTTCTGCAGATTAGTTTTTTGATAAAATAGATAATGAGTAGTATTGAGTGCCTGATGAAGTAAAAATGAATATTTATCAAAAATTAATAGTTGAATTTTCTATAGTAATAGTAATTTTAAGAATTGGTTTCTCAATACTTTTTGTTTCGTTTCTAAAGAGATTTGAGAATAGAATCAGATAAAGAAATCTCAAATCCAATTACTTTGGTTTGTATTTTGTAATTATCAATCACCTTGGAATTAATTTCGCCAATTTTTCCTATAGGAGTATTATTTAGAATTACAGATGCGCATCTTCCTTCTTCATATATAGGATCAGAAGAGGTCTTTGTTTCCACATCAATCCCAAACCCAGTCTTTAATGCAGATTGTAATATTGATTTTATCTCTGTAAAATTTGCATCTTTATGTGCACTAATTCCTGAGAAATTAATTTTTTCAGAAATAGGATCATCAATTGTAAATACAGTTCCAGTTTCAAATAATTTTTGAGGATAAGATTCATGTATGTTTCTAGATAGATTCTCCAGCAAACCAGAAAGAATAGAATCACGTAAAATCGTGTGTTCTTGACTTTTTGAATCTAGAACAGAAATAATATTTGAAGAATCTCTATTTGTCATTTCATATAATACTCGTTTACTTGTTAGACTTGAATTCAGTGCTTCAAGATAACCCAGACCAATCATAGTTTGACTAAGGGATTTTAATTGCAGGGAAACAGGATTTGTTTCCCCAAGAGTTTGAGAAGGTGAAAATGTAGGCTCGAGATTTTCTATTCCATACCCTAAGGCAATTTCTTCAACTAAATCCATTGGTCCAAAAATATCAAATCTATATGCAGGAATTGTGCAGACAATATTCTTTCCTTTTGATGATGCATCCAACCTTGATTTTTTTAGTGAGGAGATAATCTTTGGAATGGTAAGATCAAGTCCAAGAATTTGATTAGTTAAAGTAGGACTAACAGACATTTTCTTTTGTTCAAGCTTGGGTGAGGAATTTTTTGCTCCAGATATTTGAATAGATTCTAAATTAAACCCTGCACTTTGTAAAATGGTGGCAACAACTGAAAGCATATCCTCAGCATCTTCCTTGTTTATTCCAGTCACTTCAACAAATAGATTTTTTGTTTTTGTGGTAACTGTTGTTATTATAGCATTAATTATTGGAGGAAAAGATACCGTTTTTTGATTTGCATCTAAGATTAGAGGTACTTGAGAAGAACTACCTAAAATGGAACCATAATCTTTTCCAACATCAGTAGATTCAAGAATTTTAGCAATAGATAGTTCAATGTCAGAATTTAGTGGAATGAATTTATGATTTCGGTTTGTGGTAGTGTAGATTAATGGAAAAGTAATTTTATCTAGATCATGAATTCCTATTGAAGATTTTTTTCTCTTTCTTCCAATTCCAAAATGAAGATCTTCTTGCATAGTCATTAATTGCTTGATTGTTTTATCATCAATTTTTCCATTCTTTGCAACAATGCCAGTAACAAAAGGACGAATTTTTGACACAGAAGAGTTTACTGAAATCTTATACTTGTTAGATTTTTTAACATTTAGTTTGATTGCTCCTTTTTTTATTCCAAGTAACCCTTGCAATCCAAGTGCAATTCCAAAATCAGTAGAGTAATCAGGTCTATTTGGACTATACTCAATTCTTACCAAATCTTTGTCTTCAGACTCAATATCTAATCCAAGAAAGGGTAGAGAATCAGAGATTTGTTTTTTTGAAACTTTACCAATTAATTTTTGAAGACGAGTGTAAGATAATTCAACTACTGGCATTTTGTAGCATTCCTCAACCAACTTAGATTATTGTTGTAAAATTCTCTAACATCATCAAGACCATACTTTAGCATTGCAATTCGTTCAATTCCACCACCCCATGCCAAAACCGGTTTTGTAATACCAAGTGGTTTTGTGACTTCAGGTCTAAAGATTCCCATTCCAAATAATTCAATCCATTTTCCTAATCTTTCATTATACACCATAGTTTGAAGAGAAGGTTCCGTATATGGAAAGAAGGTAGGCCAAAATTTTATTTTTGTAATGCCAATACGTTTGTAAAATTCTCGTTGAATGCCCATCAAATTTCTTAATGTTGCATCTTTTCCTACAACAACACCTTCAATTTGATTAAATTCTACTAGATGTTTGTAACTGACTTTTTCATTTCGAAATACACGTCCTAGTGAGAAAACTCTTGCCTCATCAGGTTTATTTTCTGCTAGATGTTTGATAGTTACACATGTGGTATGTGTCCTTAGGACCATTTTTTGTGCTTCTTTGATATCCCAATAATAACGCCAATTCTTCTTATGAGAATCAGAAACTTTTCTAATTTGTTCAGGGCTTGCAATTTTTTTGGCAGACACCCCATCAAGATAGAAAGTATCCTGAAGTTCTCTTGCAGGATGATCTTGGGGAGTAAACAGAGCATCAAAATTCCAAAAACTAGACTGAGTCATGTTTCCAATTATTTCAGAAAAGCCTAATGTAACAAATATTTCACGGATTTCATCAATTGTGTCTTTTAGTGGATGAGTTCTTGCAACAAATACTTGTGGAACTTTGGCCTCAACATCAATAGCTCCAGAAGAATTTGAAATCTCAATAGTTTTTGCAGAATCAGTTAGGGAAATTTCTTTAGTTTTCACAATATTTTTAATAATAAAATCAGGACGTTTCAAAAGTCCGGATAAATCATTTTTGTCAAGTTTACTTTCCGGTAATTTATTACTTGCAATTTGTTTGAGAGTTTTTTCTCCAGGAAGGTCTGTAGGAGGATTTTTAAGTCTAATTTCTTTTGAAGATGTTTCAATCCAATCATTTTTTCTAGCTAATCCCATAGCTGGTCCAAAAACATGTCCCAGTTCTTTTTGCAGTTCAGATAATTTTCTTGGGCCATCCATTAACAAATTCAATAATCTTCTTTCAGGCAATCCTTTTTGAAAAGATTCAATTCCATTTTTCCCCAAACTGAAAATACTTGTTTTTGATTCATTTACAATTGTTAATTCTTTTAGTTTCAACCATTCAATTCCTCGTCGAATTTGATCTGGTGAAAGGTGTGTAGATTTTTCAAGAGATTCAGGGGTTTGGTTTGAGTTGTCTTTTAGTGAAGAAATAATTTTTTTTTCAATTTCATGAAAAACTTGTGACAACAGCAGAAAGTTCGAAAAAGACTTTTTAAACCTTAACCTAAGTCAAATTGAATGTCAGCTGATGACTTTATCGTGACTCCTTGGCATGTTGAAGGAGATATTGACTATGACAAATTAATCAAGAAATTTGGTACTCAAAAGATTTCATCAGACCTGTTAGGAAGAATAAGGAATATCACTGGAGAGGATCATTTTATGCTCAGAAGAGGAATTTTCTTCTCACATAGAGAGATGGATAGGATTCTAGATGATTATGAAAAGAATAACAAATTCTTCTTGTATACTGGAAGAGGTCCCTCTGGTCATACCCATATTGGTCATTTAGTACCATGGGTATTTGCAAAATGGCTTCAAGAAAAATTTGATGTGAATATGTATTTCCAGCTTACAGATGATGAAAAATTTTTTTCAAAACCCAATCTTACTTTAGAAGAAACTGGGAAATTTGCATATGAAAATGCCTTAGATTTTATTGCATTAGGTTTCAAACCAGAAAAAACAAAAATCATCATAAATACTAGAAATATTCAAACACTTTATCCAATTGCAGCACAAGTTGCAAAGAAAATTAATTTTTCAAATACAAAAGCAACATTTGGATTTACAAATGAAACAAATTTAGGAATGATTTTCTATACGTCATTACAATCTGCTCCATGTTTTATAGAAGACAAACCAGTTTTGATCCCATTAGGGGTTGACCAAGATCCACATTTCAGATTAACAAGAGATATCGCACCAAAAATTGGAAAACCAAAACCTGCGTTGATTCACAACATTATGATTCCAGCATTACGGGGACCAGGAGGAAAAATGTCAGCTTCAGACGAAAATGGAACAGTCTATACGACTGATGCTCCAAACGTAGTTAAAAAGAAAATTAACAAGTATGCATTTTCAGGTGGACAACCAGATATTGAGAAACATAGAAGGCTTGGGGGAAATCCTGATGTTGATGTATCATTTCAATATCTAAGAATATTTTTTGAACCAGATGATAACAAATTAAAATCAATTTATGAAGATTATAAATCTGGAAAATTACTTTCAGGTGAATTAAAAGCAATTTTAATTGAAAAAATTAATGACTTTTTAGTAATTCATCAAGAAAAAAGAGAAAAAGCAAAAAATCAGATAGAAGAATTTCTTTTTGAGAATAAATGAAAATTAACGTATCCTGTGAGGACAAATATGAGGCTCAAAAATTAGCTAGTCTTATTTTCATAAAAGAGAGTAAAGAAACTTACATTACATCAATTCTAAACATCATAAAAAATGAATTAATAATTTCATTGAAAGATAAATCAGCACACAGTATTTTATTCAGAGATGAAGGACAAGTGGAGAAATTTGCGGATTTTATTCAATCAGTACTCGAAAAAGAGTACAAATTAGAATCCATAAAAATCACCGAACAAGATGTTGAGATAATCAAGGAAATATTCTAGAAGCCAAATACAGCATAAAGAGATACTGCAACAACCACTACTATCAATGATATTCCTAATGCTTTAAAATCACCATTCATAATTTTATTCTAAAATAATTATAATTAAAGTGTTAACAAATTCTCAAAGATGATTCTATAGTTTATCTTGGAAAATATCTACTCTTCCTTGATTTTGGTCTGTCCTCTTTAGGTTTTGAGATAGGTTCTCTAATTTCATTACAGTTTAAGCATAATACCTTTAGTTCTTCTCTAGCAAGTTCAGGTGCTGAGATATATTTTCCCCATGATGCTGCCTCTCCACCACGGCCTTCAACATTAGAACTATTTCCAAATACAGGAATAATACCCAAAGCTCTTTCATCTTTAAATCCACAATTAGAACAAGTTTTTCCACCCAAAATTTCAAATAATTTTTCTTTGATTGTTGCATAAAATTTGTCAGAACCATTAGCAAAGAATTTCTCTTGTTTTTTTGTGAATTTATCATTTTTTGATTTTCTAGTTCTAGTATAATTTCCACTCGATTCTCTTCCATGAGAAGACCTTAAACCTCTATCATCTCTGGAATAACTATTATTTCTTGAATCATCTGGTTTGTTTTGTCTGAAACAATCATTACAGTAAACAGGTCTATCAGTTCTTGGGACAAATGGAACTGTACATTCAGTTCCACAATCAGCACATGTTACAGTTGCAGATTCTTCTCTTCTATCATTCCTAGAATATCTTGAACCTCTATCATTCCTAGAATATCTTGAACCTCTATCATCTCTGG
>JBHHVV010000043.1:0-13202 GCA_046754445.1 Candidatus Nitrosopumilus sp. | reverse complement strand
ATTCCAAGTATTCCAATTATTATCAAAAGTATAGTTTTCAATAAATCAATCTAAAAATTATGACATTCATAAAGACTCCGAACAATTTGCAGTAATATCTGAAGATAAATTTTTGTTAGTCGGGCCAAAAACTGACCCGACTCTGAAGCGCTATGGTCGGTTAACATACGCAGATGAAATGACTCTTCTCATCGGTATGATATCACTACATCAGATTAGCATAAAAGGTACACGTAGAAATCATCCATACGAATCATCAGTGTGAATGAGAATAGTATTCGTTAAAACTTGTTTTACAGTATGCATGTCAAATGGTTTGTAGATAATAGAAGTCACATCATACGAATCAAGACGTGTAGATTCTTTTGCTTTAAGATCACTTGTAACTACGACAATCTTGGCATCTGGATTAATCATCCTAATTTTTTCAATAGCGTAATACCCATCATATTTTGGCATTTGCAAATCCACAAAGACCACATCTGGATGATGTTTCTCATATTCGATTTCTGCATCTCTGCCATTCTTACCTGTTGCAAGAACATTTACTCCTATCAAAGTCAACAACTCACAAAAAACTTCACGTATTTTTGGATCATCATCTACAACTACACAGCTAATCATACCCAGTATAGTAAGAGACTCATATTATAATAAATTATAGTACTAAACTTTGGTCAAAGATGAAATGTTGATTTGAAATTGTTGTAAAAATTCTCCATATTTGATTTTACAATTGATATATTTTCATTTACGTCAGAACGGATTTTTTGAGGATCGATATATGGAATTTCTTTAAGTTTTTCTTCAGTATTATCAAGCCACAGATTTACCATTTTCTCATTTACCTCCATGTGAAATTGCAATCCAACTGCACACTTGTATTGAAATGCTTGGTTAGGATACTGCTCAGATGAGGCCAATCTGATAGCACCTTCTGGTAAATCAAATGTATCTCCATGCCAATGAAATACAGTAAATGGATCTTGAAATCCTGAAAATAGTGGAGAATCACTACTAGATTTCAAATCATTGTAAAATCCAATCTCTTTTTTTGGACCATGATATACTTTACCGCCAAAAGTTTTTGCAATGAGTTGAGAACCCAAACAAATTCCAAGTACAGGAATATTTTTTTCAACAGAATTCCGAATTAGTTTTTGTTCTGCTTGGAGATAAGGCAAATCATCATTTGCGCTTTCAGGAGCACCTAAAATTACAACTAGATCGAAATCATTGTTTGGAAGTGATTCATGTTTTGCATTTACTGATGTAATATTATATCCGTCAGACTTTAGAAGGTCTCCAAGATATCCTGAACCTTCTATTCTTGTATTTTGTACTAACAAGACATCACACATGTCTTCTATTTTCAAAAGTGCTTAATATGTTAAAACAAATTACAAAGTATGATAGTTTCCGAACAAGAAATCAAGGATATGATAAATTTTATTTTACAGTTAAATTCTAAAACTGAAAGCGTTGTTGTAGTTGAAGGAAAGAGAGATTCTACAGCATTAAGAAAACTCGGTTACTGTGGCAATATTTTAGAATTTCATAGATTTGGAGGAATGATAAATTTTACAGATTTTGTTGCAAGATACAAAAACATCATCATACTTTTTGATAGAGATAAAAAAGGAAGATACCTTACAGAAAAAACTATTCATCTTTTACAAAGAAGAACAAATGTTGATTTGTCATACAAGAAAAAACTACGATTAATAACAAAAGGAAAGATAACGTTTATTGAACAACTAGTTTGTTACGAATCTTATCTAGTCTAAGGCCAGATACCTTTCTGGTTAAAGGCTTCTAGAACTCTCTCAACAGCCAGGACCATCGTTGCTTTTCTCATATCGATTTTGTGTTTCTTTGAAAGGGCATAAGCATCTTTGAAACCTTTAGTGATATTTTTCTCCATCTTGTTTGCAACCTCATCAAATGTCCAATAGTAGCCCATGTTGTTTTGTACCCATTCCAAATATGAGATACAGACACCGCCAGAGTTAGCCAAAATATCAGGTATGACCAAGATTTTCTTTTTGTAAATAATAGGATCTGCCTCAGGTAATGTGGGACCGTTTGCAGCTTCTGCAATAATTTTACATTGTAATTTATTTGCAATCTTTGCGGTAATTTGATTTTCTAATGCGGCAGGAACTAGAACATCACATTTTGTTGTTAGAAGTTCTTCAGTTGAGATTTTTTTACTGCCAGGAAATCCAACAACAGAGCCTTTCTTTTGTTTATATTCTAAAATTTTACTAACTTTTGCGCCTTTTGGAATTGAAATAGAACCTTTAGAGTCACTTACTGCAATTACTTTTGCTCCCATTTTTTCAAGGTATTCACCTGCAAATGTTGATGCATTTCCAAATCCTTGTAGGACAACTTTAGCGCCTTTTAGATTTAATTTGATTGCCTTTGAAGCTTCTCTAACAGTATATGCTGCACCCAATCCAGTTGCAACATTTCTTGCAAGAGAACCACCCATAGAAATTGGTTTTCCAGTAATTACACCAGGAGAGTATTTGTTATCGTTTAGTTTGCTAAATGTATCCATGATTTGTGTCATCTCTCTTCCTGTTGTGTAAACATCAGGAGCTGGAATATCTTTTTGAGGACCAATGATTTCAGAAATCTTGTAAGCAAATCCCCTGGTAAGTCTATCTAATTCACCATCACTGAATTTCTCAGTTTTTGGATTAACATAGATTGCACCCTTTCCTCCACCTAATGGAATATCAACAATTGCACATTTCCAAGTCATCCAAGAAGAAAGTGCCATTACTTCTCGTTCCATATACTCGACTCCACCTTCGGGATTAAAGTAACGAATGCCACCTTTGTATGGACCTCGGTCATTATTGTGCTGACTTCTAAAACCGGTAAAAATTCTAATTTTACCATTATCCATTTTTACTGGAATTTTAACTCTCAAAACTTTGTTTGGCATTGCCAAGTATTCTCTAAGTTCTTTATCTTTAATGCCGATAATATCACATGCATCATTAACTTGTTTTGTTGCATTTGCAAATGGGTCGACTTTAACCAAGATGATCGTTTTACGAGAACTCGGATTATATAAGTTTGGTTGAAAATTTCTGATCGCAGTCTTATGAACTAGATGTATACTTTCTTGTGATTCATTTTTCTATCAAGCTTATCAATTGCCTCTTCAAGAGTATTGATATGGAGTTCCAGAAAATTTGATAAATGAAATATTGCACCATATTTTTCGCCAATTTTTGAGACCATGTTATTTTTCTCAAGTACTTTCATGTGATGCTGAACAGCCTTGTAATCTAGATCAAGTATCTGAGCCAGTTGATGAGTATTGAATGGTTTTTCAAGCAGATGCATGATAATTCGCAATCTAGTAAATCCACCTCTTGTACTAGTAAACAAGTAAATCAATAGTTTTCTTGTCTGTTTGTCTGTTTTTCTTTGTTCAGAGGCTTGTCTTGATCTAATGATTTCTTTGAATTCAATTAGTTGATTTGACATTTCTAAAAGAAATTAGTCATTTTTGCTTAAAACCCTATTTCCAGATCTTGTCCACATTCAGGCAAGACAATTACCCTTAAATTGACTGAGAATAAACTCGTGATGACATGATGGCATCACGTGGTTATGATATGACACCTACAATGTATTCTCCTGATGGACGAATTTACCAAGTCGAATATGCCATTGAGACTGTAAAAAGAGGAACATTAGCAATAGGTATTCTTAGCAAAGAAGGAGTCATTATGGCAGTAGAAGAAAAACCACGAACACTACAAACTAAAAATATCACACAGAAAATTTTCCAAGTAGACTATCATATCGGTGTTGCAGCAGCAGGATACATCCCAGATGCACGTGTTCAAGTTGACGGTGCAAGATTCTTTTCACAAGGAAATAGAATGACATACGATGAGTCAGTAGAGGTATCAACTGTTGCCAAACATTTGGCGGATCAAGCACATCAATTTACACAATATGGAGGTGTTCGACCAAATGGAGTTTCAATGATTATTGCAGGAATTGATCAAAAAGGAGAATCAATCTATGTCACAGATCCTAGTGGAACATATGTACAATATGCAGCAATTGCAATTGGTGCAGGTTCTGATGATGTAAATGCCTTTTTAGAAAAACATTACAATTCAGATATGAGTTTAGAAGATGCAGCATCTTTAGCTATTGCAGCGATTAATCTAAAAGCTGAACAAAAAGAGGGAGTCAATCACATAAAGATGGCAAAGATTACATCTGAAGCAAAAGTTTTTGAGAAAATTTCTGAAGCAGATTTGCAAACATATTCTCAAAACGCATCAAAGTTTACAGCATAAAAGTTTTAGATTTGAAAACTATTCAAACAAGAATATTGAGACGATAGGTAATGGGTTTAGGAAGTTATTGGGGAGAAGTAATGGAAGTACTTCGAGAAATCATACCAATTTATGACAAAGTAAATTCGATCATATCATTAGGTAAAGATGTAGAGCATAGAAATCGTGGAATTTTAAAAAGAGTAGTACCTGGAAATAAAATCCTTGATGCAGGTTCAGGATTTGGCAATATGTCAAAGACAGCACTAAAACTAACTGACGGAAAAATTACAATTACACTTTATGATCCACTAGTACCCATGCTAAAAAATACAGGATCACATTTTGAAAAATCACCAGATATGGCAAATGGTGTTTTTGAACACATTCCATTCAAAGATGAAGAATTTGATGCGGTGTTGTGTGGATATTCATTAAGAGATGCAATAAATTTGAGAATTGCAATTTCTGAAATTCACAGGGTGTTAAAAAAAGAGGGAAGATTTGTTATTGTAGATTTAGGAAAACCAGACGAGAAATTCATCAGAGTAGGTGTTTCATTTTATCTAAGATGTATCCTACCCATTCTTGCATTCATTGCAGGAGGAAAACTAGGATTAAAGTTTGGAACGTTGTATGGTACATTCAAAAGATGGCCTCAAAATAAAAAACTAGAAGAGTTATTGTTAGAAAAATTCTCCAGAGTTGAGTTTGAGAAAGACCTAATGGGCGGAGCTATTATGGTTGCAGCATACAAATGAATAGAATATTAATTTTAGTAAATATCACAGGACTAATCATAGGAATTTCCTATGGATTACATGGACCAATTCTACCAGTGTTTGCAAAAAATATCATAGGTGCAACATATTCTGAACTAGGATTAATCGGATTAACGAATTTTATTCCATACATGTTCATTCCTCTTTTTGTAGGAATATTACTTGACAGATTTAACAATGGATTTTTGCTGGCATTGGGAGCTGCAATCAATTCTTCATCAATTTATCTACTATCAATTGCACAATCAGTTCCAGAAATAATGGGATTCAGAATAATGACAGGTATAGCTCACGCATTTTTTTGGCCACCCTGTGAATCAATCATATCAAATGAAAGTTCTGAAAAAAACAGAGTAAAAAACATCTCATGGTTTACAATGTTTTTTGTTATTGGGTTTATGGTAGGTCCATTATTAGGCACTGCATTCCTAGAAGGCCTCGATATTACCTATAGAATTCTATTTCAAATTGCAGCATTCATCCTAGCTGCTGCATTAATTACATCACTTTTAGTCTCAAGAAAAAGTGTCAAAAGACATCAGGAAAGATTCTCTTTTTTATCAATTAAAGAAATGAAAAAATTTCCAGAGGTCATTATATTATTGATTTTTTGCACATCATCATTTGGAATAATTCTAACAATATATCCCGCATTTCTTAATGATAACGGGATGTCAGCAACGGATATTTTGTTATTGTATTTTGTTTTTGGGATATCACGTGTCATATCACTTGCATTAGCAGGAAGATTTGCAAGAAAAACAAGTCAAACTTTGATTGCAGCAACAATAGCAGTTTCAACAGGATTGGCGATATCAGTTGTTGCAGATTCGATCATCACTTTTGGCATATCTCTAGTCCTAATGGGATTCGGATTTAGTATTTTCTTTCCGTTAACATTGGAGATCATTCTAAGTAAAACCAGAAAAGGTATTTCTGGAAAAATCATCGGTGCATATGAAACAATATTTGGAATGGGTTGGGCAATAGGTCCAACTTTAGGAGGTCCCATCACACAGTCATTTGGAAATGAAACACCGTATGTGGTATTTTGCATTATAGGAATAGGAGTCACACTATTTGCAATAGTGTCTAGAAAGAAACTAGAACCACAAAAAATCGTGTATTAGATATCCATGGTTCCACGTTTTTTGCTACAGATATCAAGTGCATCACAAACATCTGTAACAAAGACTTTGCCATCACCCTTGGTTGCAGTACATGCAACACTTGCTATTGCATCTAAGATTTCATCTACTTTTGGATCATCTGCAACACAGATTATCAAATCTCTACTAAAGTACTGACCAACTAAAGGAGGATCTTGGGCACCTTGACCTTGAACTTGGTGAACAGTAACACCACCAACGCCAACTTTTTTGATTGCAGCAATTACCGCATCTCTAGTTCCAGGTTGAACGATTGCTTCAATTTTTTTCATAACAATTAACAGTCATGAATTTATTTAAATCAACAAGTCTTTCTCACAAGTGATATTCAATGGTAAAAATACTTGTTCAGGCATAAATTTAGAACATTACGTTTAATTTCAAAATATGGCATTACAGATTATGTTGGATTACTCACTAAATGTAGGTGGAAGCGAATGGATGATAATAATTTTTGTAGCATTGGTGTTGATCTTAGGAACAGGAAAATTACCAGGAGCTGCAAGAAAATTAGGTAAAGCAGTAAACGAGTATAACAAAGCAAAAAACGACATCCAAAATCATATGAAAGAAGTCACTGAAGATGCGCCTAAAATTTCAGGACCGGTTGAAACAGAAAGAGAAAAGCTAGAAACAATTGCAAGATCAATTGGAATAAAAATTGAAAACAAAACAGATGACGAACTTAGGAAAAATATTTCAGACAAGATAGGTCAAAAAAGAATAGACGATCCAGAAAACAAATAATCATTTAGACTTTTTAATTCTATACACATTTTTGTCGAGTCTCTTTTTGGCAAATTTGTAATAATCAGGAACAATTTCAAAACCTAAGAAACGTCTGTTAAGGGATTTACTGACAACAGCTACTTGTCCAGAACCCAGGAAGGGATCAAATACAATATCTTTTTTTTCACTAGAATATTCCAGTAGTTTCTCAATTATTTCTGAAGGAAGTTTTGTTGGAGTTTTTTCATCTCCTGTCCAATATTCTCTTTTGATATCCCATACGTCTTCTTTATCTTTATAATGAAGACTCCGTCCATTTTTTGTTTTTTCATCTTTTTTGAATCTAGAAAATGGAAAGAATTTTCGTTTTTTGTCATCTTTACAAACATAAAGACAATGATAGTGCGATGTAACAAATTTCTTTTTAGTAACAACCCCAAACTGATATTTCCAGATTAGGTGATTAACGGTAACAAAGCCAACATCATCTAATGCTCTAAGAATATCCTTAAGATTATTCCATCCTGAAAAAACATACATACTTCCAGAATCTTTTAGAATTCGAAAAACTTCGCTCATCCAAGCAAATGTAAAATCATAGTAATCCTCTGGCTGGATTTCATTATATCCAGAGAGTACTCTTGATGAAGTTCTGTTATAATTTGCTTTTTTAGCTTTGAAATTGATGGCAAAAGGTGGATCAGTAATTACAAGATCAATTTTGTTTTTAGGAATTAAATTCATCCCTTCAATACAATTTAGATTGTAGATTTTGTTAATTTCAATTTTTTTCATTTTTAATTTCAAGATTATTTCCTAGCTTAATAATGTCATGGAGAATGTTGATGATTAAACAATAAATCACCAATGGTATCTAATCAATTAGATCTTGAAATTCTCATGCCCTAAATGTAAGTCAAAGATAGAGATACAAAAGACATTCAACAAGAAAATGCACGTATCATGCGGAAAATGCGGTATTGAAGATCTTTTAGAATTTTCAAAAAATGTTGATGAGGTATTTCTTGAATTTCTATCTAGATTTGATAAAGGATTAGTGACTGAAAAAGGACTTTCTGAAGATCTAAAAGATGAAGGAATCGTTAGAGGAGAAAACGAAATTAAAGAAATGATTGGAAAGAACAATCCAGATAAAATTACAGAAGAAATCCTATATTCAAAAAAGGACTATATTTCACAATACAAGGTTTTGACCAATCCTGAGCCTGAAATGGGTTGCAAAGTAGAAGATTTGGGATTAGATGAGTCAATCACAGAACACCTTAAGGAAATAAAAATTAAGCAATTTTACAAATTCCAAGAAGAGTCAATTCAAGAAATTGTATATGGTGAAAATATTGTCATTGAAGCACCAACTGCATCTGGAAAAACTGAGGCGTTTTTGATTCCAGTAATTCAAAGAATAAAAAAAGAATCAAGCGATGGAAATGTTTTTGCAATATTTGTTTACCCAACCAAAGCTCTTGCACGAGATCAATTACCTAAAATTCAGAAATTTGCTGAAAAGATCGAGGTAAATGTCAAGGTTTTTGATGGCGACACAAAACTAACAGAAAGACGAAACATTATTGATAATCCTCCACACATTATTGTGACAAACTTTGATGTTTTACACTATCACATGTGGCATCAAACAAAATTTTCATCTTTGTTAACTTCAACTAAAATTCTCATAGTAGATGAAGCTCATGTATATTCAGGAATTTTTGGTACAAATGTTCATTACATTATAAAAAGACTCAAAAGAATTTGTAGTAACAAATTACAATTTGTTGCTGCATCAGCAACACTTGAAGATGCCAAAGTGTTCTGTGAGCAGTTGTTTGGAGAAAGGATGCAGATTGTTTACGGTTCTGGTAGAAAGGGCAAAACAGACTTTGTAATGTTATTTCCATCACTTCGAACTCAAAGAAAACTAATGGTAGAACTGACAAAAAAATTAACTGAAAAAAAACACAAGACTATGGTCTTTAACAATTCTCATTTAAATTCAGAACTATTGGCCATGCAAGCAAAAAGGCAAAAAGTCAACATCAAAGTTCACAGAGCGGGACTAATGTCAAACTACAGAACATCAGTTGAAAAACAATTCAAAGAAGACAGTTTGCAAGCAATTTCATGCACTCCTACGCTTGAGCTAGGCATAGATGTAGGAAATGTGGATTGTGTTATTTCATCTACTATTCCAGTAAATAGACTAACTCAAAGAATTGGAAGAGCGGCAAGAAAAGGGCAAAGAGGATATGCATTTTTAGCTTTAGGAAATGATCCAATTTCACAATACTACAAAAATCATCCAGATGATTATTTTGAAGACATTGAGAAAACATACATTGATCCAAAGAATCCATTTGTAGAAGAATTTCAAGTATTGGCAATGGCATGTGATAGACCAATTTCCAAACATGAGCTAAAGGAACACCAAGAGGTAATAGAATACCACATTATCAATGAAAATCTCAAAGAGTTCAACAATAGAATTGTTCCAAATTTTGACAAAATAAATTCCATGTTAAATGAATACAGTATAAGAGGAATTGGAAAATCAATTGATATTTTCTTATCAGATAGAAAAGTGGGAGACAGAGTTTTACCTATTGCATTAGAAGAACTACATAAAGATGCAATCTATTTTTTGGCAGGTATTCGTTATAGAGTAAGAGAGTTTGACTATCCAAAAAAGAAAGTTGCAAAACTAGAGAGAATTCCCAGAGACTACCCATATTATACAAAAGCACTTACAGAAGAATGGCCAACTATCGAAACAGTATTTGAGAAACGAGTGGCAAATGGAGTTGAAGTTGCATTTTGTAAACTACATATTCAAAAGAAAGTGTACGGATATGTCAACATAGAATTAGGGCAAGAGATAACACAGGGGGAGAAAGTAATTCTTGACACTCCACTAGAATATGATTTTGTGACAAAGGGAATAGTTTTTCATGCACCACGACCACTTGACATAATTGAAAAAGCAGAAGATGAAGAGTATGCAGAAGCCAGTGGGTATCATGCGACAGAGCATGTAGTTATCGAAGGAAGTAACATGATTACAGGAGGAGTATCTCAAGACTTGGGAGGTATTTCGTTGGGAACATCAGGCTTGATTTTCATTTATGATGGGGCAATTGGAGGTAGCGGAGCAAGTAAAGCTCTGTATGACAGATTTGAAAAAGCCCTTGAGAGAAGTATGCATATAGTCAAAGAATGTCCATGTCAAAATGAGTCGGGATGCCCACGATGTACATTCTCCTACAGATGTGGAAATAACAATGAATTTCTGCATAAATATTCTGCATTAGAAATATTGGAGAGAATTCATAATGGTGAGAAAACAGAATTGGTAGATCCCACAGAGGGGGATAGGCCATTAGTATGACAAATCAAAATGGGATAAATATAACAAAAATCTAGCAAAACTATGGAAAAAGTAGCTCTTGTTACAGGTAGTTCATCAGGAATTGGATTTGAAACAGCATTGTCACTTGCAAGAGACGGGTATCAAACATTTGCCAGTATGAGAGATACAAAGAAAGCGGGAGAATTAGAAAATATTGCAAAAAAAGAAAACCTTCCAATCAATATAATAGAATTAGATGTAGATAGAGAAGAATCAATTGTTTCTGCAATTAAAAAAGTAATGGATGGAGGTAGACTAGACGTTCTGATAAACAATGCAGGATATGGTCAGTTTGGATGCACAGAAGATGTCACTGTAGATGATTTTAGAAAACAGTTTGAAACTAATTTTTTTAGCATAGTGAGAATAATTCAGGAAGTTGCACCAATAATGAGAAATCAGAAGTCTGGAATTATTGTAAACATTAGTTCAGTTGCAGGTAGAATGGGGCTTCCAGGATCACCAGCTTACATCAGTTCAAAATTTGCACTAGAAGGATTAGGCGAATGCTTACGATATGAATTAGGACAATTTGGAATTAAAACAACTTTGATAGAACCAGGAGTAATTAAGACAAACTTTTTTGATTCTATGAAAATTCCAGATTCAAAGGCAGACCCAAAATACAAGACATTAACAGATCATATTCTCTCAGGTCTCAAAATGATGGCACAGATGGGAACGCCGCCATCTCAAGTAGCAGATATCATAATGAAAGCAATACATGATGATGAGATGCAGCCAAGATACATTGTTGGAACTGATGCTGCTATGTTTATGGAAGCAAAAAAGATGAAAACAGACCTAGAATTTGAGAGATATATGAGTAAAGAGCTATTTCCTGGCTGATATAGTACTTCGTTAAATTGATATACACATAGAATAGAGTTTTTGTCAAAGTCCGCAATTTTAAAGTGAAAAGAATGAAATGGAAAACGCTAAAACATAATGGAATCTTGTTCCCGCCTGCATATGAGGCACAAGGAATCAAGATAAAGATCAAAGGGGAATCAATCAACCTTGATCAAAATCAAGAAGAAATGGTGTATCAATGGGCAAAGAAAAAAGACACCCCATATGCTCAAGACAAAGTTTTTCAGAAAAACTTTACAGCAGATTTTTCCAAAACGCTAGATTCAAAATTTAAAAAAATTTCATATGAAGATATTGATTTTTCTAACGCATACAAGGTAGTTGACAAAGAAAAAGATCTCAAAGAGATGATGACAAAAGAGGAGAAAAAAGAACAAGCAAAAAAAAGAAAGGAGATTCGTGAAGAACTCAAGTCAAAGTACGGTATTGCCATCATGGATGGAAAGGAAGTTGAAGTAGGAAATTACATGGCAGAACCTCCAGGCATATTCATCGGTAGAGGTGAACATCCACTAAGAGGAAAATGGAAACCAAGAGTTACACCAAAAGATGTTACTCTGAATATGGATAAAGAAGCCAAGAAAACAATGAAAGGAGAATGGGGGAAAATTATTCATGATAATGATTCCATGTGGCTTGCAAGTTGGATGGATTTTCTAACACAGAAAAGAAAATATGTATGGCTTGCAGATACTGCAGGATTAAAACAAGATAGAGATAAAGAAAAGTACGAAAAAGCAGTAAAGCTAGCAAAAGAGATTGAAAAAATTAAAGACAGAATTGTAAAAGATATGAAAAATAAAGATCCAAAAATCAGCAGAATTGCTACTGCATGTTATTTGATTTATAGAACTGCAATGAGGGTTGGAGACGAAAAAGATCCAGATGAGGCAGATACAGTCGGTGCTACTACACTAAGAAAGGAACATATCAAAATTACTTCCAATGCAATAGAGTTTGATTTCCTAGGTAAAGATAGTGTCAGATGGCAAGAGACAGTAGTAGCTGAGGGACACGATAAACAATTCCAAGAAAATTTAAAAAAATTAATAGAAAAGAAAAAACCAAAAGATGAGATTTTCGATGGCATTACCTCAAGACATGTCAATGCATATTATTCCAGTATTGTAAAGGGATTAACTGCCAAAGTGTTTAGAACATACCTAGCAACATCTGTTGTTAAGAACTACCTAGTAAAACATGACAATATGAAAGGAAAAACTGCGACTGAAAAACTATACCATGCAAAATTAGCAAATCTTGAAGCAGCCATGATGTGTAACCATAAACGAACTATCCCCAAAACATTTGAGCAATCATTACAAAAGAAAAGAGATACTCTCAAAAAAGTAGAAAAAGACCAAGCCTGGAAGAAAACTCAAGAGACCCTAAAAAAGGTAGAAGTGACAGAGCCAAAAACAGAAACTCAGAAAAAGAATAAAGTAAAAAGAACCAAGACACTAAATGAGCAAATCAAAAAACAAAAACAAAAGCACAAAGAAAGAGTTCAGAAATTAGAGCTGCAGATTGATTTGTCTGAGAAAACTAAAGATTACAACATTGGCACATCATTGAGAAACTATATCGATCCACGTATTTTCAAGGCATGGACTGATGAGGTAGGTGCAGAATGGGAGAAATTGTATACATCTGCATTACAAAAGAAATTCCTCTGGGTAAAAAATGAAAATGTAAAGTGGAGCGATTTAAAGTAAATTAAAAATTAAAATCAGTTTTAACTTCATATTTTAGAATCATTTAATTTCCCAAATTTTTAGGCATATAGTATGCCGGGGTAGCTCAGCCTGGTTAGAGTGCCAGTTCGCTTGGTAAACTCTAACGGTTCTCCAACTAAGGCAATACTCATAATCTGGAGGTCGCGAGTTCGAAACTCGCCCCCGGCACACAC
>JBHHVV010000042.1:0-13253 GCA_046754445.1 Candidatus Nitrosopumilus sp. | reverse complement strand
GAATGGGTGGAATGCCTGACATGGGCGGAATGATGTAAATTATTTTGAAATTTTTCAAAAGTTTATTTGATTACTATATTTACGAACCGTATTGAATAAAACATCATCCAGAGTATTTGTGGGTTTCAAATACGTTTACCTTGTAGCATTCTTTGCACTGCTTTCAGGATTTTTTTATCCGTTAATTACCAATACAAGTTTTGATAGTGTAGTTATTGGAGTTTTAATATTGTTTGTAGGTCTTGCAGGTGGCGTTTTACTGTATAAAGCTGCAACATCTGAGAAAAGAAGAATAATTTTTCTTGGAAGTGGATTTGCTTTGATAGCAATTTCGTTATACTATATTATTGCGCTATCTGGAAGAATCTAAACATCAAAGTATAGATAAAATTCATGAGGATGTGGCCTAATTGCTATTTCACGTTGATCACGTCTTTCTAATTCTATAACTTTGTCAATTACATCATTTGTAAAGATAGGATTTAGGAATTTTCTATCACTTTCTAATTCATCTAGTGCTTCACCTAGACTTTTTGGAAGAACTCCAATTCCTCTTTTAGCTCTATCTGACTTTGTCATCTTAAAGATATCATCACGTACTTGATCTCCAGGATCCATTTTCTTTTTTATACCATCCATTCCGGCTGCAGTTACTGCTGAAAATACAAGATAAGGATTAGATGAAGGATCAGGAGCTCTAAACTCTAGTCTTTTGAGGTGAGAGTATTCTTTTCCTGTTAGATGTTTGGGAACTCTTACAATAGCTGAACGATTTCCTGAACTCCATGCAATATATGCCGGTGCCTCATAACCTGGAACCAATCTATGATATGAGTTGGTAGTAGGATTACAAATTGCAGATAATGCTTTTGCATGATTGACTATACCTCCACAAAAATATCTTCCAATCTGACTCAATTCAATCTCATCATCTGGATCATAAAACGCATTATCTTTTCCTTTCCACAAACTAACATTGACATGCATTCCAGAACCTGAATCCATAGCAATTGGTTTTGGCATCATTGTTGCAATTTTTCCATATATTTTTGCAACATTTCTAATAACATACTTGTAAGACTGTGCAGCATCAGCCGCATTTGTCATGTAATCATATTTTATGTCAATTTCACATTGTCCTGCAGTTGCAACTTCATGATGGTGATTGTCACATAAGATTCCAAAATTGTTTTTTAGAATATTTACACATTCATTTCTATATGGTGTAAGTGTATCATGTGGTGTACTAGGATAGTATCCCTCTTGTAATCCCATTGGATATCCATCTCCATCATGACTCCATGGAGCTTCCTTTGATTCAATTGAGTAAGACTGTCCTTTGTATGGTGTTAGTACATCCCAATACACCTTGTCAAAGACAAAAAATTCAACCTCTGGACCCCATGTACTAAAATCAAATCCTTGAGATTTGATATACTCTTCAGCTTTTTGAGAAATTCCTCTGGGATCCCTTGATAATCTTCCCCTATTTTCTCCCCAATAAACATCACAAAGAAGTCTTGCCGTTTTATTTTCAGTCATCCAAGGAATTATAGCAAATGTATTTGGATCAGGTTTTAGAAGTAGATCAGAATCATCAATACTGGTAAAACCAATAATCGATGAACCATCTAATTTTGGTAATCCATCTCTCATTTGTTCAGGAGTAAACGTGTCTGCTGTAATTGTAGTATGATGAAAACGACCTGTAAGACCAGTAAACTGAAGGTCAATAAACTGAATATTTTCATGTTGAATCCTAGAGAAAACTTCGTCAGAAGAATACGTTACTTGGATTGCTTTACCGTGACTAACTTTATAGGGCAATTTTATACTTCAATCAAACACAAATACATCCAGCATTTAAGGATTAGGTAAGAAATGTCAGAATCAAATCAAATCGATATCAACTCTTTACATCATATTGTTTTACGAGAAATTGAAAACGACTCCTTGATAGAAATTGAACCAAATTTTTACAGGAATTTATCTGATTTTATAGGAAATTTAAGAAAACAAGAATTTGATGGTATAGAAAGTAAAATTAAGGATGCATTGATAGAAATGGCAACTGAATTATCAACATTATTGATACGTATAAGATTAGATAAAATTTCTAACTCTTCTGATTTTGAAATTGGATATCTACTAGATGAAGAAAAATTCATTCTAGATTCAAAAGAGGAACAAAAAGAAAGAATAGAAATGATTCTCTCAGCAACAATTAATGGAAAATCAAAATTTCTTGAATCACTAGCTCAAAATCACAAGACCAAGAAGATTGTCGTAAGATTTCTCAATGAAGTAGATGAAATTGTTGGCGCTGATCTTGAGAAGTATGGTCCATTCAAAACTGAAGACATAGCCACAATTCCATACGAAAATGCTCAGGCCTTGATTGGCAAAAATATAGCAACAAAGATTAGATGGGAAGATTAGGTAGAAATTATACCTGTTATTTTCATTATATATGTCTCATACTGGAGTTGATGTAATTGATTTTCTATTTTATACAATTTATCCAGTAATTGGAATTTTTATAGTTGAAGCCATTAGTAGATTAATCAAATCTCCAAAATGGATAAAACTTTGGGTACAAGCAACAGTATCTATCGGATTTGGAATTTATTATTGGTTCATTTTACCTGCCCCACAAAATTTTCCATTAACTGCAATGGTAATGTTTGCACTAGCTATTGCTTTAATTTATCAAGGAAGACGAGCAAAAATTTCTCCTGACAAAAGTCCTTATTGATTTTAAAATCTCCCAAAAATTCGTTTGAAAATATTTGGTTTGTTTGGTCCCCCATCTCGAATTACTTTTTTCTCCCCAAATCTTTTAGCTCTAATCTGACTGAGTTTAACACATCTATGTTCTTCGGGAAGTCTGTGTTCTGAACAGAATGGATCTTTACAATAATTACATTGAAACGGCAAATCTGTCAAATCTCCACAATATGCACATTTCTCAGATTTCATAATTTGATTTACTACTTTTCTTTTAATAAAGTTGATAGTATTTCTACAAGTTTCTCTAATGTCTAAACATTTTTACGATGATATAATCAAATCTGATTAAATGATTAAAGACAAAGTGGCAATAATAACTGGTGCAAGTAGTGGCATTGGTTTTGCTACCGCATTAGCACTATCAAAAGCAGGAGCTAAGGTTGCAATTGGTGCTAGAAGAGTTGACAGATTAGAAGAACTTGCAAAAAAGATCTCTGCTGATGGAGGCAAAGTATTTTATCAAAAATTAGATGTAACACAAAGATCAGAATGTGAAAATTTTACTAAAGCAGTATTAGACAAATGGGGCTCAGTTGATATACTTGTGAATAATGCAGGATTGATGCCTTTGAGTTTCTTCAAGAGTTTAAAGGTGGATGAATGGGATAGAATGGTTGATGTAAATATTAAGGGTGTTTTGTATTCTACAGGTGCAGTAATTTCTCATATGAAAGAAAAAAAATCAGGACATATTGTAAATCTCTCATCTGTTGCCGGAAGAATTGTTTTTCCAGCAGGAAGTGTTTATTGTGCTACAAAACATGCAGTTGCAGCATTTAGTGAAGGATTAAGACAAGAATTTAGTGTACGTTCTAACATTCGTGTAACTAGTATTGAACCTGGAGTCGTAGATACAGAACTTAATGATACAATCACTGATGAATCACTGCAAGGATTTATAGAAAATGCAAAGAAGATGGAAGCACTACAAGCAGAAGATATTGCAAATGCAATTTTGTATGCAGTTGAATCTCCATCTCATGTTAATGTAAATGAAATTTTGATTAGACCTACAACACAAGAACGTTAAGTTGGCAATTCCACATATTGTTATTTTAGGTGGTGGTTTTGGAGGACTATCAACTGCAAATGAATTAAGGAATTCTTTATCTTCATCCTATCTAAAAATTACTGTAATAGATAAAAAAGACTGGTTTATGGTAGGATTTGCAAAGTTATGGATAATTAATGGAACCAGAACTTTTGAAGACTCAATTGGTTCATTAAATGAATTATCAAAAAAAGAAATCAATTTCATTAAAGATGAAATTTTAACAATAGATCTTCAAAACAAAAATGTTAAAACCACATCTCATAATATTTCGTATGATTTTCTGATAATTTCAATGGGTGCTGTTTTAGCTCCTGAAAAAATTCCAGGATTAAAAGAAAATGGATTTAATCTATATGATCACAACCAACTTTTAGAAATTCATGAAAGATTAAAAAAAATAGAATCAGGAAAAATTGCTATATCTATAATGGGCATGCCTTACAAATGCCCTCCTGCACCATTCGAGGCTAGTTTGTTGATAGATTCTATGCTCAGAAAACGTGGAATTCGTGACTCTATAGAAATTCACTTTTACAGTCCAGCTCCTATAACTTTACCAGCAGCTGGTCCAGAAATAAGTAAACAAATCCTTGAACTTGTAAATTCTGAAAAAATAATATTTCATAATACAAGCAAAATAAAATCTGTAGAGCCTAAAAAATTAATTTTTGAAAATGGTGAAGCTGACTTTGATTTACTTTTAGCTGTTCCACCACATATTGCACCAAAAGTGATTTATGATTCTGGATTAGCAAAAGAATCTGGATTTATAATTATTAATAGAGATTGTAAAACACCTTTTGAAAATGTTTTTGCTATAGGTGATAATACTAGCTTGCCTGTTGGGGAAAAAATGGCAGTTCCAAAGGCAGGAATATTTGCTGAGGGAGAAGGAATTACTGTAGCTAAAAATATCATTTCAAATATCCAATCAAAAGATGAAATAGAATTATTTGATGGAAAGGGTGGGTGTTTTATTGAATCAGGAAGAGACACAGCATCTGTTATTGAAGTAGACATGTTTTCAAATTCAAATCCGACCACAAGTATTACAGAATTAACCTCAGACAATCTTTCTAAAAAACTAGAATTTGAAAAAGAAAGATTGTCAAAATGGTTATGATTAATCCTCTTTGTCTTTCTCTTTTGTAAGATGTTCTAAGATAGCTCTTACTTCAATACCTAAATCTTGATCATTTTTTGATAGATTTAGTTTTTCAGGAATGCCATTTTTAAAATTTTCATCTTCTAATTCTATATTTCTTTTTTGAATACAATCAAGATGATCTTGATCAGTAGCAGAAATTTTATGACAAATATTACAAATTTTCATATTTTTTATTATTCAATACGACGATTTAATAATTTCATTTTGTGCCTCTGAATAAGGGATCGTCGTCTAGCTTGGTATGATACTAGTCTGGGGGACTAGTGGTCGCAGGTTCAAATCCTGCCGGTCCCATTACAATTTTAGAATTTTTATTAGTTTTTCAAAATTTTCTTCTGATTTGTCTTGTTTGTATTGTTTTAATGCATCAATAATTTTTTCTTTAGATGAATTCTTGTAAATTTTCTGAGCTTTTTTTGCAATACCTGAACCAATAAAAATTGCTTGTGTAGCTGATGTAACATTTGATGGTCTTCTATCTGTACTTGAACTTTCAAAATCTATTAAGGTAGAATTTGTTTTTCCTACAATCACATGTTTAGATATATTACTTAGTTCACCATGATCAAAATTTATTTGATCCAGCTTGTAACAATCTTCTAAAATTTTCTTTATTGTATTTTTTAATTTCTTTGAACTTCCAGTTCCTTTCAATTCACTTATCCAATCAATGATCTTAATTCCTTCTAGGTATTCCATTACTAGGAAATTTTTACTTGCTACTATCATTTTTGGTCCAACATTAACTGAATTTACTAATTTTAATAGAATGGATTCATTTTTCATATTTTTTCTTTGTGAATCGGTTCTTCTAATTTTTAATGCAACCTGTTTGTTTCCTTTTTTTGCAAGAACCACAACACCGACATATCCTTTTCCTAAAATTTCTAATTTACCTAGAGTCATCTGACCAGACAAAGAAATTGATTTAATATTCAATTTTTCTAATTCATTTATTCTTGATTTAATTTGACGTTTAGTCGCTTTTGGATATCCAAGAATTTTTGAATATGGTTCATCAGCAAACTTCTTAATTGAAATGAACAAGTGTGCCATCTGTTGAAATCAACTCACTTGCAGCCTCTTTAATTGATTTGCTTAAATTTTTGTTCCCAGTTGAAACCATAAATCCTTGTTTGAAATCACTTAGAAGACCTTTTGGTATGCATGTTTGAAGATTGTTTTTCAAAAATTCTTTCATGAATTTTACTGCATCTGTGTGTTTTCTTTTTTCTAATGAAATTATTTTCTTATCATTTCCAATCCACATCAATTCTGTATTTTTTAGATTCTTAGAGATAAAACTATTAGAACTGTCCTCTCTGAAAAAATCTGGCCCTTTTTTTGCATATACCTGAGTAATCTTTGTGGATTCTAAGAAGAATAGAAGATAAGCTTCTTTTTGTTGATCTGTATATGACTTGCTTCTTAATACAGTAAACCCTCCTAATTCTAGTTGTGTAGACAATGAGGAAGCAGCTCTCTTTATTTGTCCCCAGATGATATCCGGACTTCTAATTTCAAAATTGAATTTTACTACTAACAAATTTTCCCAATATTTTTTTGAAATTTTAGCTTTCAATTCCTTAAAAAACAGCAGCGATGGTTTTTCTTCAAAAGCCCTACAAGTTAAAATAAATTTTCCAAGATTTTCGTCAGATATTGCAGCAGCTAAATTTCTATTGCTATCAATTGGATCTACTATTACAATTGTCGTATCAAATTTTTTTGCAGTTTTACCAATTATTTGATTTTCTTTAATATGTGAAATTGATTTAATGACATTTTCAAAACTACCAAAACGTAAGATCAAAACTTCAGAAACATACCCACTAAATCCTTGTTTTGCAATCTCTGCACCATAAATTTTATTTGATTGCAAAAATGTTTTTAGAACTCTAACATCATTCCTCATTTTTGATGTCAATGATTTTTCCATAAATTTTGTATGATATGGTGATCTATCTGCAGCACTTTTCCATTTTCCAATTTTAACATCATAAAAAGGCACTACATTGATCTTTGTATTTTTTATTTTAGCCTCAACATATGGATGTTCAGAATATCTAACATAAGGAGAATATTTTCTTAACGCTGTAAAACCAATTTCCTTTGAAATTTTTTCAAATTTTTCTTCTGATATTGATTTTTTAAATCTAACAAAAATATCAATGTCTGCATCTTTGGATAACCAAGTACCTTTTGCAAATGAACCTCCTAATTCTAATCCTATTATTTCTGGAAATTTCTTAATTTCTTTTTTTACTAAATCAAGTGCTAATCCAGCAATTTCTGTTTTTGATTTTTCAACTAATTTTGTAGGAACTACGTTTTGAGAAATATTGGAAATAATTTTTTTCATATGGTAGCCTTAACCTCCAGTAAATCTGAATAAATTGGTCCACTAGATGTAAGTTCACTTTTTTTAAATTTTAGACTGGTTACCTGCTGCATTCCAAAATCTATCATTTTTTGATCATTCAATTCTTTGGTTATATCTCCAACCTTCTTTTTAATTCTAAATACTGTGATATGAGGTTTGAATGGTTTATCGTTAAAGAACCCTAAGGGTTCTAACGCTTTTTGAACTTTTTTTGATAATTGAACTAAGAAATTTCCTCCATCATTATCAGTACCAATCCATATCACTCTTGGAAATTTTGGTTTTGGAAATACACCTATGTCCTTCAAATTGACGTTAAAACTTGAAAATTCAATTGTTTTTAATGCCTTGATTATTTCTTCCAAGTCTTCCTCATTGATTTCACCTAAAAATTGTAATGTAAAATGTAAATTTTTTGAATCAACCGGTTTAGCATTTACGTTAATCTTATTTTGAAATTTTTTTATGGAATTTATCACATTTTCATTAGATATTTCTACAGCTACAAAAGTCCGCATCATAACTTTCTTTGAAGTACGTTTATAATAATTTCCGGTAGCTTCATAGACGAGTCCGTCTTTTGATATTTGTTGACAAAACTAATTGTATGCCTAACAGGAATGCCTGGAGCAGGAAAATCCACTATTGCTGAAGGACTAGAATCTAAAGGATATGATATTGTCAATATGGGAAATGCTGTTAGAGAGGAAGCAAAAAAGAGAAATCTAGAATCTACTAGATCAAATCTTGGCAAACTTATGTTAGAACTTAGAGAAAAAAATGGGCCTGGTGCAATAGCTGAATTAGTAAAACCACAAATTGAATCTTCTAGTGCTAATGTGATTCTAATAGATGGTATAAGATCAATTGCTGAGATAGAAGTACTTAGAAAATTTGGTAATGTAAAACTATTAGCAATACATGCATCCACTGATACACGATTTGATTTTTTACAAAAAAGAGGAAGATCTGATGATCCTCAAACAAAAGAACATTTTGAAGAAAGAGACAATCGTGAATTAGGAGTTGGAATAAGTAATTCAATTGCTTTATCAGACTATGCAATTTCTAATGTTGGTTTAACAAAAGATGAACTGATTGAAACTGCATTTAATATAATTCAAAGTTGGATAAAATGAAAATTCCAAACATTACATGCAAAATAGAAATGTTTTGTTCAGTAAATCCTTCTGAAGACCCTGAAAAAGTCAAAAAAGCAATTTCAAACATTTTTCCATACTCAACAGTTAAATCTGAAACTTCTACTGTATCAGCACAATCAAAAGAATTGAAATCTTTTGAAAAAATTTTTGAAACGATTCAATCAAAACAATCTCAAAAAACCTATCGTAAATATCTGGAAAAAAATTTAGACAATTCCACAACTTGGTTTTATCTAAATAAACAAGCAGCTTTTGTTGAAAAAATAGCCATTTGTGAAGAAGCAGAAGAATCGCCTCTAGGACCAATTAAAGTAATTCTTACTTCATCAAATATTGATGGAATTATTGATTGGATAATTTTTGCCAATTGATGCTGCTTAGCTTAAGAAAATTCACTCATTTCTGACTATTTTTTTTAGTTTGAATCTAAAATCCATTTTCTTTGAATTATCATCAAATGTTCATAAAATTAGGCATAATTGCAGGTGTTTTGATATTGGGAGGCATGATATTCTCCAATGAAATCGATAGTCTATTTCCTACAACTTCGGCCAGTGTGGTTAGTTCATTGAAAGATGACGCAAGTAATTTTGGCGCAAAAGCTTCTGATGCAGTTGAAAATAGAATAGATACTTCAATTGATAAAATTATTGATAAAACAAGTGATTCTATTTCAAATGAAATTAGTAACACTGGCGACAAAATTTCAAATGAAATATCTGGAGTAAGGGACTCTTCTCAAAAAGTCATTAGTGAAGAAATCTCAAATTTTAACCCTGTTGAATCTATAAAAAATATTTTTATTACAAACTCAACTTCACAAAATTCTAAATCCATTGGTTCCACATCCAATCCATTAACTACAAATCCAATTTCTACACAAACTAATACACCAATAACATACGAGACACTCTCTCTATCTACTCAACAACAATCTGACGATAATATTCTACTTCAATATTCTGATTCAAGTGGTAAAACTAATAGTGTCAATGTTGTAATAAGAACTGATGATAAAGAAATATTTTCTGGCACATTTTTTACTTCAATGTTTGAAACTACAATAAATGATGCTACAGGTATACCATATTACGTAGATATGGTAATCGATCATGAAGATTATGGTTTTGTTACTTCATCAGTGTTTAATCCAGGAGATAATTCAGATTCAAACATTAATGGAATATTTTCTCAAAAATAATTTAATTTTTTTCAAACAATGAAACAAACTCTGGTAATGAGTTTGCACTTGTATCTCTAATCATTAAATCCATTTCTGATGACATTTCAGTATTTTCTGGATTAATCTCTAATAACATTGCATTATTTTGCTTTGCATATATTGGTAATGTGTTTGCAGGTGAAACAACAAGTGACGTTCCAGCTATTACCATCAAGTCACATTGACTGGCAAAAATCATAGCTTTCTTCCATACATCCTGTGGTAATGATTCTCCAAACCATACTACATCAGGTCGTAACATATTCCCACATTTACATAAAGGAGGAATCTCAGTGATTTTTGTCATTATTTCATCTTTAAAATCACAAACCGTACACTTAATCTTGATAATGCTACCATGTAATTCTAGAACTTTTGAACTTCCTGCCTTTTGATGTAATCCATCAATGTTTTGTGTCAAAATTGCTACATCCACAAATTTCTCTAATTCAGCAATTGCTTTGTGACCTGGATTAGGCTCAGATTCAAAAATATTTTTTCGTCTTTCATTATACCATTCCCAAACTAACACTGGATTTTCATAAAACGCATCAATTGTGGCTAACTTCATAGCATCATGATTTCTCCACAACCCATCATTTCCTCTAAATGTTGAAATTCCACTTTCTTGAGAAATTCCTGCACCTGTTACAAAAACAATTTTTTTAAAATCTTTAACCTGGTTTTTTATTTGTTCAAACATTTTACTTGATTTCTATTTCCAACAGATCTCTAGCAGTAATAACTGAATCATGTATTTTCTGTGCTTCTTCTAAATGCCCAACTTCATCTTTGTATCTAGCTGAAAAATGTGTCAAAACTAAATTTTTCACTTTTGCATTTTTTCCTATAATAGCAGCTTGTTTTGCAGTAGAATGACATGTATCTTGTGCTTTCTGTCTTTCTTGATCTAAAAAAGTTGAATCAAAAACTAGATAATCACAATTCTCAAAAAACTTTTCTAACTCTTCAGTAGGCATCGTATCACCTGAAATTCCAATTTTTTTACCTAGACGTTTTGGCCCTAATACCTGATCAGGATGAATTATTTTTTCATTTATAGTAATGTTGTCCCCCTTTTGTAATTTGTTCCATAGTTCTCCTTCAGGAATTCCTAATTTTCTGGCTTTATCAATATTGAATCTTCCAGATTTGTCTTTTTCTACAAACAAAAATGAAAATGCAGTTACTGAATGATTTGCTTTACAGGTATACATTGAATATTTTGTATTCTCAAAAATTTTTCCTTCTTTTATTATATTTATTAAAACAGGAAATGATAATCCAAAATTTAAAACTTTGATATTAGCTGCAATAAATTCTTCAATTCCACTTGGTCCAAAAATTTCTAAAGTTTCGGATCTGTTTTGCATAGACATAGTCTGTAATAATCCTAAAATGCCTACACAATGATCTCCATGAAGATGCGTTACAAATATTTTCATTTTTTTATTCCAACCTAAACCTGATTTCATATAGGAAATTTGTGCAGATTCACCAGCATCAAACATTAAGATTTCCCCTTCTCTTTCTAAACAAATACAAGATAATCCTCTATTTTCAGTAGGCTGCGCTGCTGATGTTCCCAAGAATACAAGTTTCATTTTACTAAAATTATCCTCGTCAAGCTTTTATGCCTATAGATTTCATATTTTTTCATTCCATTTAATTTCAATTTATTTTCTAATCCCTTTTTGTACATTATTGCTATTCTCTTACGCTTAGGTAAGATTGAAACAAATCTTTTCAAAATCTCTTCAGGTTTTTCAGACGTTTTTGAGGATCTACCATATGGTAAATCCGTGACTATTCCTTGAAATTTCCCTGAAAGTTTTAAAAATTCTTGAAAATCTGACTTTATCACATCAGAATTATACTCATTAGTCCTGAGATTTTCTTTTGACATGTTGACCATTTTTTCATCAAAATCTAATCCAATAGCATGAATTCCCATTGATTCGGCTTCTAACAGTGTTGTGCCTGTGCCACAGAAAGGATCACAAACAGTATCTCCTTCCTTTAATCCAACCAGATTTATCATCGTCCTTGTGAGTTTCCAATCTAATTCATGGGGATATTTTTTATTTTTTTTGGGTCTTGTATTTTTTTTGATTTTTGTAGAAAACCCAAAAAAGTTTTCTTTGTCAGTAAAAATGAGATATATTGTAATATCTGGATCTTCTAGTTTCACTTTTGCATGAGAGAATTTTGATATCATATCACCCATAGAACTTTCTAGTTCTGGAATGTTGAATTGATTTGATGATAAATTAATTATTCTACAAACAAACGTCTTGGCATTTTTTAATATCCCTAAATTTTCTTCATCTAAAAATAGCCCTGACATCTTTCTTAATATTTGTCCTGACGTTTTCACAAATGAAGCACGTTTTAAAATTTTACTCCAATTTGTTTTTGATTGAACAATTACCAAATTTGAAATTATTTTAATTTTAGAAAATCTATCATACGTTTTTGCCAGTGAAATTATTTCATCTATTCCAAGTTCAAGATAATCTTTAGATAATATAAAAAAACTTTCTGGCATTACACTATTGCCTTTGCAATTGTATCCGAAACATCTACAACTGAAGTTTTTGCAGGAATTGTATTTACACTGATAATTTTTGTCACTCCTGCTTTCTTGATCTTTCTTTCAGCATCATTCATTAAAAGAGCATGTGTGCATGCAACATATACTCGTTTACACTTTTGTTTTTTAAGAAATTGTGTAGCTTTGATAATGCTTCCTCCAGTGCTTATCATATCATCAACTAAGATGAGATCTCTACCCGAAACATCATCAATATTTTTTGTTTTGATTTGGACTTTTCCAGTTTTTCTATCTCTTTTTTTCTCCAAAGCAATATAGTCTGATTCAAATTCTTTTGCAAATTCTTTTGCCCTTTCTTTTCCACCTTGATCGGGAGATACAACCAAAGGGTTTTTCAGGCTCAATTTCTTGAAATATTTCACTATATCTGGAATTGCAGTAACATTTTGTGTTTTAATGGTGAAATGCTTGAAACCCATTATACTGTGTATGTCAACAGCTATTACTTTTACTGCACCAGCACCTTTGAATAATTTTCCAAGAACTTTCATGGTTACAACCTCTCCTGTCAAAAATTCTCTATCTTGTCTTGCGTATCCCATGTATGGAATAACAGCAATTACTTCAGATGAAATTTCTTTAGCTTTTGAAATCAGTGATAATGCTTGAACTAGATTGGTATCAACTGGAGGATAAATTGATTGGACAACTATTGATCTTTTTTTAGATATGTCTCCACTAAGTGTTATCTTACTTTCTCCATCAGCAAAAACTCTTACATGTGTTTTTACTAAATTTGCTTTTATTTTTTTTGATAATTTTCTAGCTAAATCTTCTGATGAACTTCCTGAAATAACTGATATCTTACTCAACAAGAAAATGTGATTTAATGGGATTCTTAAGTTTTGAGAAGATCACT
>JBHHVV010000041.1:0-13259 GCA_046754445.1 Candidatus Nitrosopumilus sp. | reverse complement strand
CCTGGCCCACATTTTGAATTACCGTTATCTGATAGATTTGTACTGCCTTCTAATTCTTTAGATTCTGTTACAATGTCAGAATTTATCTTTTTATCTGATGTGTCTTTTTCAAAAGTGTTGTCAAAATATCCTTGACTATAAGCGCCGCCAAGAATTATTAAAATTAAAATCGGAATTCCAACTATGATTGGAATTTTTAGATCCATGCTGCTTTTTTGATTTTTAGGATTTACAGAAATTTCATTGCGTTCTGGTTTATGTTCCGCCCCAACTTCAAATAATGATGAACCACAAACCATACAAAAGTTTGCACCAAGAGGTGTCTTTTTACCACATTTCCAACAATGAATTGTTTCTTTATTTTCATGACTATTTTCATCAATACTTTCTTGTACTTTTGCTTGGTGATTTGTAATGTATTTTTCTCTTAATCTTTTAAGGTAATTTTCGTCAGTGACCCAAAGAGTTTTGTTTTGGATGTATGCTTGTTTAATATGTTCTAATCTATACGCATCTCCTACGCCCAGTTTAATCAGCTTATTTACTTCATCTACTATATCTGTGTCATCCACATGGTTTCTGTTTTAATGTCATTCAAAATTGTTTCTTTTTTTGTTCGAATAAATATAAAATAAGAAATAGATCCACTCCTTACTTTGTTAGGAATGGCCTAACTGCTGAATGATAGTGATAAACTCACTGAGAAGTTTATCCTCTACCAATTCTGAAAATGGCAGTACTACATGTTGGGCAGGTGCCCTTGATTGCAGGTTTGCCATTTTTCATGGTGTATGGTTTAGAGCCTTCGATTTCACGTTTATCTCGGCACTTTACACAATATCCTATTGTCATAAATCTAATGGGCTTAAGGTTCTATTAGCGAGAACTTGTTGAACTTTTTTTACTAATAGACAAATCTCCGATCTTATTTTTTGTGTTCTAAAACTATTTTTTTCGTATCGGGAATTTTGAAGAATAATTTACGAATAAATTAATAGAATTTTTTAAATACATTTTAAATTTTGGTGATTTTTTTTGCAAAATTCAACTAACACTCATCTCTAACATGGTGTATTCAGTTAATGCTATGTGATTTTTGAGTCCTTCCCAAACAAAAATTTCTGCAATAAATTCTCCTGAATCATTTGGCGTCCATGATAATGATGGATTAAGTTTTTGATCTGGAGTCAACTGACCGCTAATCCATCCAAGTGATACAATAAACCCATCTTCATCTTTTATTTGAACAAGATATACAAAATTTTGAGACTTTTCTTGGTGATTAATTATATCTGCTGAAATCTGAATTTGCTGATTAACATTTACTTTGTCAACTATTGGTATCCCAAAAGCATTTTCTAATCTAGGATCAATTATTGTAACTCTCTCTAATTCTGTAATTGCAAATGCAGATGTAGTACTGATTGAAAATATTAAAAAAAATACTAACACCATGAAAGATTTGGTTAACACGCGTTTTTGGCCAATTTTTAGTTAATAAAGCGTTTCTACATTGATTTGATCATACTTGAATCAAATTTTTAGAATTTTTCTAAATTTTCTATAATGGTACTCTTCTTCGTGATTATTTTTCCTGGATTGAGCACATTTTTTGGATCAAAAAATTTCTTTATTTCTTTAAATGTTTCATAATTTTTCTTTCCATATTGTTTTTTGATGAATTCTGAGCGTGCTAATCCATCTCCATGTTCTGCAGTTATTGTCCCCTTGAGTTTGATGATATTGTCGAAATACTCTGAAGCTATTTTTTTGATGATGATTGTTTTTTTTCTGTCAGAAATTAAGCGAATGTGAACATTTCCATTTCCTGCATGGCCATAAACAATAGTTTTTGTGTTAAATTTTTTATTAATTTTTTTTAGAATTTCAAATATCTTTGGAAAATGTTCTAAGGAAACAGCTGCATCTTCTATCACATGTGGAATTCTTTTCTCTTTTTTAATTGACTTTAAACTATAATGTAATGAAGAATCTCTATATTTCCACCATTTGAAAATGTCTGATTCTTTTTTTAATTTTTGAATTATATTCCCTTTAAGTATTGATTTTATTTTTTTTCCATTTTTACTAATGTTATCATCATATTCTACAAAAAGTAAGCAATTAGTATTTTTATTGAATTTAAAATTAATTTGTTTAAGCGTTGTATTGTCAACGAATTCAATTGCTGAAGGATTAGTTTCATTAATTTGAATGCAATTCTTTGCTGCATCTGATATTGTATTGTATTCTATTATGTATAAAATTCTATTTTTTGGGTTTTCTTTGATTTTGAGTTTTGCAGATAATACCACTCCTAGTGTGCCTTCAGAACCAGAAATTATTTTATGAGTGTCTTTAACAGATTTTATTTTGTCTATTCTATACCCCGAAGAATTTTTTGTAACATTTGGAAATTTATCACTATCAATTTTTTTTGAAATTTTACAAACTTTTTTTGCTATTGTATTATTTTTTGGCAATGTAATTTTCTTTCCATTCCCATTAATGAAAACAACTTCTGAAATATTGTCAATTACACTTCCATATTTCAAACTCCTGCTCCCGCTAGAGTTATTTCCTATCATTCCTCCAATCGAACAAAATGAACCAATTGATGGGTTTGGAGGAAAAAATTTTTTGTGCTTTGCTAATTCTTTATCTAATTTCCCCTTAACTGTGCCTGAACCAACGGTTACATGATTTTTACTTACTTTGATTGAATCAAAATTTTTCATGTCTAAAATTATTCCTTTGTTTAATGCACTTCCCACTAGACCTGTTCCTGCACCTCGTACTGTAACTGATGCTTTGAATTTTTTTGCAATTTTGATTACATTGATGATGTCTTTTTCATTTTTTGGAACTATTATCATGTCTGGTATTATTTGATACGAGCTAGCATCAACTGAATAAAATTTCTTAAATTCTTCTTGGAATAAAACCTCTCCTTGAATCCTTGACTGTAATTCTTTTAAAATTGATTTTTTCATGTATCGAATCTAAATTATGATTCTATAGTAATCCCATCTTTCAGGATCAAACAGTGTTACAAATTCTGCTTGTTCTTTATCTACTCTGGCTCTGATTACGTCTCGTAGAGCAAAACTAGTAAGAAATTTGTATTTCATAGAATGGGCTTGCATGATAAACATGTGGCGCATCTCACTGCCTCCTTTTAGTCCCCAATACCCCATTTTTAATGCCAGTGGTTCTAAGAATATTGTATTTCCTAAACCGTAATTTTCATCCCTAATTTCATCTCGTAGTTGATATTTCTCTAAAGGCCCCCCTTTAGAAAATCCTACAATTTCACCATTTTTGTCATTGAGTCTTAACGTGTTAATTATTACTTCTGGATCTTTGACTGATTTTTCAAAATTATCTTTTTCAAATTGCAATGGTGTGGGGAGCTGCAAAAATATCTCATACAGCGATTTGATAAATTTTGGATCTTCTCTTGTTTTCATGCATTCAATTGTAGGAATTAATTTTAGATTTTCATAAGAATAATCTGCTTGTATTGTGATTTCTTGTTGTCTAATTTTCATAAATGATAATACTGTATCAAAAAAATTCTTTCTCATTTCTTTTGGAAGAATTTTTAGAATAGATTTAGCCATATCTGTTTCTTTGTTTAATAATTCTTCAAAATACGCAACTGCACTTCTAACAATTAATGATGGTCTCCATGCAAGTGCATGTGCATTCATTTTTGCCATTTCCATTGCTTTTGAAAAGTCTCCTAATGCGTAACCGCTAATTCTGTCAACTACTGAAAGATACCATCCTATCTCCATAATGTGTTCTTGATATTGAATATTGTTTCTTGTTAAATCTGAATTTTGAAAGCATTGCTTGATCTGCTCTTCTGCATTTTCTTTTAGTTTCCCACTCCATGGATATGTTGTTCTTAAAATCAATACTTTGATTATCTCCAAGTCTATTTTTGCTACATCAATTAACTGTCTAAGTTTTCTGTCCATTGAAATAAATTTTAAAACACTTTCTTCGTGAGGCTTGTCTACACTTTTTTGAGGATCAAAATCATGAAACAGCGCAGAAACATATAGGTATTTTATATCATCCTTTGTGAATTGAACTTTATCTTGAATTGAAGCTAACAGTGAAACATATGTTACTTCTAATTCGTGATTGATATTGTGATATCCATAGTAATCTGTTCCAAGACCTTGACTTTCAAATAAATCAATTGTATAATCTAACATCTCAACATAACAGTCATCTTCCAATCCTTTTTGCACCATTGTACTGAGAATTTCATTTCTCATAGAATGTGTATTTGCAAATTGTTGCAATACAAAACAGGCACAATAATTGTTTTTAAAATGATCTATCTGAATCTGTGCCTATATCTCAAGTATTTGATTATCCTAAACATACAGGGATGGATATATGTTCAATGTGAATTCTAAATATGTCTAAAAACTGGTGCCAGCATTGCCATGATCATACTTTTTCAAATGGAAAAGGCAAATGTTCAAAATGTGAAAATGACTGTTAAGTGATTTCTCACGAAACACTCAAAAGAATTGTGGTTTTCTGATTCTTGATGTCTGTAAATTCTGATTTCCTTGAAACATTGATGAAAATTAACAAAAAAGATCCTCTTAATTGTATTCTCCATCTGAATGATTCTTCTTATCCTGTAACTGATGTGTCTATTGTGAATTCTCCCATTCCTGTAAATGAACCCACAACACGTGGAGGCGTTTATTTTTCTGATACATTTGCTTATAAGATGAAATGTGTTGTGGATGATCTCTCTGTTGTACCTTTGCTTACAAAAAAGATGCTTGGACCCAATACTGAATTTGGTGAATTAAAAATTACTACTAACATCAAATCTGATGGAAAACTAGTTCTTGTCGAAATCTATACTAATCTGACAAACAGTGTTCAAACCCCTAATTCAATTGAACTTAGTATGATAATTGTCAACCTGAAATCTGTTTAATCTATCTTTAGATATTTATCATATTTTTCTCTATTTTTTTTATCTGAAAGTATTTCATATGCTTTGTTTAGTAAGGCCATTTTTTCCTCAGAATCCTCTTTAGTTTTGTCTGGATGTGTTTTCTTTGCAAGTTCTCTGAACTTGTTTTTAATTTCTTCTTGGGTTGCCTTTTCTGTTAATCCTAAAATTGCATAGTAGTTTGGAAGATCATCACTGATTGCCGCATCTCGAAATTCTTTTTCTTCTTTTGAATTTTTTCGTGTTCCTATTTCTTCATAATCATCTCCCCAATCAGAATGATATTTTTCATATGTTTTTTCTTTTTTAGATTCGAGTTCTTCTTTATCATATGATGTTTTTTTCCTTAAAATGATGTCTCTTGCCAAAAACAAAAATAACGCAATTACCGCAAAAGCAAAACCACCAAAAAGAATAATTTTTTCTTCATCTGATACTTCAAGTTCCATGTCTAGATTGTTTTCTTCTGGATATACTGCTTGAATTGTACCTATGAAAAATAATAAAATTACAAAAACATTAAATCTTTTCATTTCATATTTCCTAAGTCAATCTAAAATCTTCTTTTGCTGTATTTAGAACCACATGTGTTATCGTATTTTCCACGTTGGGAATTATAGCTAGACCCTTTACAAACTTGCTTAATTCATTTCTCTCTTTGAATTTTGCTATGACGATCGTGTCTGTTGAACCTGTAATATCGTATACTCCACATACATTTTCAAATTTGGAAATCTCTTTTTCAATATCTACAATTTTGTCATTTTTTGCTATAATCTCAATAATTGCAGTTAATGAATATCCAAGCTTTTCATGATCAATAATTGCAGTATATCCTTGAATGATTTTTTCTTTTTCTAATTTCTTGATTCTTGATAATACTGTGACTGTTGACATTCCAAGTTTTAATGCAAGTTGTCTAGCTGATTGTCTTGCATCAACCATTAAATTTTTGAGAATTTTTTCATCTGTTTTATCTATATTCATAATGTATTATGGCGAAAAATTTATTTAAATTTTCAGTACATTCATGAAAATTTGTTCAGTTTGATAATATGAAATCGTGATGTCTCAATTTTAATACAATTATAGTTTATTGTACTTTGTGACTAAAATTGATGAACTTCTCAGTAAGGGTCAGTCCTTATTAGATGCTGGGAAATTTGAAGATGCTTTGGGTTTCTATGAGCAAGCACTTTTGTTAGATCAAAATAACCCAGATCTCTGGAATCACAAGGGCGTTGCACTCAGAAGCATGGGACGATACGAGGAGTCCATGGAATGTTTTAACAAATCTTTAGAAATTGATCCTAGAGATAAAAAGGCATCATGATTTTGTACTGACTAATTGTGAATCTATATTATTAACAAAATATTATCAGATGCTGTGAGTAATGAAATCGATAAGATGTTGGAACAAGCTTTTGAATATGCAGATGATGAAAATTTTCATGATGCACTAAGAATCTATGATCTGGCACTCAAAAAAGAACCTGATAATCTTTCTGCACTTATTGATAAAGGAGCAACTTTGCAAAATATGGGGAGGATTAAACTTGCAATTAGAATGTTCGACAAGGCTCTTTCTATTTCTCCGAAAAATCTTGACGCATTATTGAATAAAGGCGCAGCATTACATTCGGTTCAAAAATATTCAGAAGCAATAGAATGCTATGATCTTGCTCTGAAAAATGACAAAAAATGCGCAATGGCTCTTGCATACAAAGGACTCTCTTTAGGAGAAATGGGTCAACTACAAAATGCAATAAAACATTTCAAAAAAGCATTATCTATAGACAAGCATTATGATTTGGCAAATATTTCTAAAGAAATTGCTCAAGATTTGTTAAAATCAATTAAAGAAAAAAAATCTAAAACACTGTAACATCACCAGGAGCTGGTTCTCTATTGGTCTGTTTTTCATGTGATTCAAAAAAGTCCCGATGTGCTGAATTTTGGTGTTTTCTTAATTGTTCAATATCTTCAAAACCTTCATGACACAAGTAGCATTTTGGCTTGTGTTCGTCGACTAAAGGAAGTACCATGTAATTATCATCTTGTTTGGATACTTATTTCTTGAGACTATAAGGAATATATCCAGATGAGACCACCATATAACATGTTAGAGCAACTAGTTGGGGATTCTCAGGCATTAGATCGTGCTATTGCTGGTGAGGAGCTATCTTTCAAAGATGGTCTTGAATTGATGCATTATGATAATCAACATTTGCTTGCTGCTGTAGCCGATAATGCTAGAAAAAAACTTGTTGGAGATAGAGTGACATTTGCAGCATCTTACTATATGAATTACACAAATGTATGTGCCGCTAGCTGTCAAATGTGTGCATTCTATAGAAAAGAAGGTGCAGATGATGCATACACTCTAACTCCTCAAGAAATTGAACAGAGAGTTGGAATTGCAAAACAAATGGGTGCAACTGAAGTACATATTGTTGGAGGGTTTCATCCAAAACTGCCTTTAGAATATTATGAAGATATGATGAGAGTCATAAAAAAGAATCATCCTCAATTAAACATTAAAGCATTAACTGCAGCAGAGATTTTCTATTTGTCAAAATTAACAAAAAATTCTACAAAAGAAATTTTATCTAGATTAAAAGATGCTGGCCTTGATTCTATGCCTGGTGGGGGAGCCGAATTATTTCATCCTGAAATTAGAGGAAAAATAGTTAGAGGAAAATGTACTGGACAACAATGGCTTGATGTTATTGAGGAGGCACATGATATGAACATTAGAAGCAATGTTACAATGCTTTATGGTCATATAGAAAAACCTGAACATATAGTTGATCATCTCATAAAGATTCGTGAATTACAAAAAAAGACTAAAGGATTCATTACATTGATTCCTTTGAAATTTAGTTTGGATAATACTGAATTGGAACAAGAACACTTGGTAAACCATGAATGCTCTTCTGTGTATGATTTGAAAATTACTGCGCTATCAAGATTAATGCTTGCAAATGTTCTAAATAATATCTCAGTTTACTGGGTTGCATATGGCAAAAAACTGGCACAAGTAGCTTTGTCTAATGGTGGTAGTGATCTGGTTGGAACTGCATTTTCTGAAGAAATTTATCGTGCAGCGGGAAAACCTACTGCATCATCTGTTGAGGAATTGGCCACCATGGTAAAAGAAATTGGACGTTCTCCTGCGCAGAGAAATACTCATTTTGAAATCCTCCGACAATTCTAAAATTTTATTTCTCTAATTGCTTTTTGATTGAATCTAATTTTTCTTCCATTTTGAGATGTTTGTCTCGTCTAGAATCCATTTTGATTACAACTTCTACTCTGTCAACTCCTAAATTGTGAACTGTTTCAAGCATTTTTTTGGCTGCTTCATTAATGATGTCTAAATCATCTGATTCTAAAATAGTGCCCATTGAATTAATCTCGTATCTGATATTCTCTATTTTTTGAATTGCCTCTATTGCTTTTGCAATGTAAAAACTGGCACTGGTAGTTCTTGTGGCTATTGGGTATATGCTTATTTCAGCCTGAATCATTGATGTTGATATGGTGATTTGAAATTAAAAGTTTTGAATTACTCTGCGGTTTTCTTTTCTTTTCTTGTAGCACTGCCTTTTTTCCTTCTTGCCCCAAAACTGATCAGAACCAGCAAAAATCCTATTCCTATTAAAATGCCTGACAACATTTGATATGCTTGATTTTCATCTTCTGCAATCATCAAATCAATTATCTCTTCCTCGCTCATCCCTGCTTGACCTATTGGTTGTTCTGCATTCGCAACAGTTACAATGATTCCTGCAACAATCATAATTATTCCTCCTGTTAAAATTTTTTTGTCAATTAGGACCATTTGATATTAATTGACTTTTACCATATATTATGTATTTTATATTTTTAAAATCCTTCGGGAGGTCTTTGAACAAATACATTGCAAACCAGTGCATCTGTTTTTTCATCTCTGTATTGTACATTACAAGAAACAAATTTTCCTTTGAGTGCACGTTCTAAATCCTCTTTAGTTTTTTCTTCATACTGTGGTTGTTCCGGATCATCGATTTTACTCATGATAATTTTTTCAACTTTACCGTATTCATCTTGATTATCTTTTCTTGTATGGCTAATTAATAATTCAAAAGCATTGCTTGTAAGAATTCCAATTACTGCTCCACCAATTCCATCTCCCATATTTGCTAGATTCTTTTTGTTCTATAATTACTTGGTGGCAATACTGATTTCAAAGTCTGGGACTAGACCTTTGTCTTTTGCCATTCTGAATAATTCTCTAATTGCCTTTTCTCCAGGTTCTCCCATGTTTACGGTAACATTGTTTACATACATTTTAACAAATTTTTCAATTAGGCTACGTTCTTTTCCTCTGGAATACTGCATTGCATATTCTATAGCATCATCAAAATGCTCAATTCCAAATTCAATTGAGGCTTGAAGATATTTATCAAATTTTACTATTGTGTCCATGCCTAAATCTGTCTTCATTACATTAATTCCTAGGGGTACTGGTAGTCCTTCTGTTGTCTTATCCCACCATTCTCCAACATCTAAAATTTTGACATTTCCCTCTTGTTCATAAGATAATTGTGTTTCATGAATTACTAATCCTACATCAACTTTCCCTGATTTTACAGCCTCTGGAATATCACTGAAATTCATTTCAATATAATCAAATTTTCCTATCATTAGTTGTAATAGTAAAAATGCTGAAGTCATTTTTCCTGGGATTGCAATTTTACATTTTTTTATTTCATCAATGCTCATCTGTTTTCTAGCTGTCACAATGGGACCGTAGTTGATTCCAAAACTCCCGCCACTTCTCAAAATTGTATATCCTGGAATGTATGCACATGCATGAACTGAAACTGCAGTAACATCAAGCTCTGGGTCTGTTGCTTTTCGATTTAATTTTTCAATATCTTCTATTACGTGGTTTACCTTAAAATCTGGAGATGGAACTTTGTCTGTAAACATTCCATAAAACATGAATGCATCATCTGAATCTGGAGTGTGTCCTACAGAAATTTCCATATTTGTTTCCTGAATTCTCGTAATAAATACCAAAACACAATAATCGTTTTTCTAATATATGTCACAATTTATTTTCAATTATGAATTCAATTGATGCTTATGAAAAAGACATTAACCTTCAATCATATTTTCTAAAACACTTCATGCCTCAAAAACCATTATCTCAAAATCAACAAAAAAATGTGTACTTTTCAGGAAGTGGCGACTCTTTAGTCTCTTCAATGCTGGCTGAATCCTTTTCTAATGGGATCATAAAAGCAATTGATCCGCTAGATCTGTATAGAAATAAACCCTTGGCAAAATCAAAATATGTCTACTTTGTATCTATTTCTGGAAATACCATTACTAATGTTAATGTTGCAAAAATTGTGAAGCGTGCAATTGCAATAACATCCCAGTCTAAAAGTAGGCTGGCAAAAGCATCTGACAAAGTAATTTTGCTTTCTTCTCCAAATAATGGTGTCTTTACTGCCGGAAGTATTTCTTTTCTTGAAAGTGCATTAACGTGTATCTCTTTAACCCAAAAAATCTCTCTTCCAAAAAATAATCAACTATTTTTAAAAGCCAAGTTTGATGCAAAAAAAGCGAAAATTTCACAAAGAATTTTTGTCTTAGGAAATCAGTTTACGTATCCTTTGGCAATGTATTGTGCAGCAAAATTTTATGAAGTTTTAGGCTATGATGCACATTATTCTCATATTGAACAATTTTCGCACATGGAGTTGTTTTCTACAAAAAAAGGTGACACTGTAATAATTTTTGAAGAGAAAAATCCCCATAACAAACAACTTGGAAAAAACCTCAAAAAAATAGGAATTAATGTAGTTCATCCTAGTGTTCCCTCTGAAAAAATTCATCAAATGTTGTATTGCACATTTTTCTCCCAACTACTTTCACTTTATGAGGCTAGAAAGAAAAAGAAGAAAGAATGTCATTTTGTAACGGCAAAAAAGATCCGAAATGTTTCAAATCAAATGATCTACTGATCTTTTACAAGGCTAAGGTTTAATACCTGAATACTAGGGCTTGCGAATATGGTAAAATTCAAGTCAACTGGTGAAGTTTTAAAAATCATCAAGAATAAAGATCAAATTCGTAATTTTGGTGTAATTGCTCACGTTGACCATGGTAAGACCACCATGAGTGATAGTCTCTTAGCCTATTCTGGAATCATTGCACCATCAGCAGCTGGAAAAGCATTGGCAATGGACTTTGATAAAGAGGAACAACAAAGAGGAATTACAATTTATCAAGCAAATGTTACTTTACACTTTACAAAAAATGATAAAGAATATGTCATCAACATGATTGATACTCCAGGACACGTAGACTTTAGTGGGAGAGTTATTCGAAGTCTTAGAGCAATTGATGGTGCAGTTGTGGTATGTGATGCTGTAGAAGGCATTATGACACAGACTGAAACTGTGACTAGGATGGCATTAGAAGAGAGAGTAAAGCCTGTATTATTTATCAATAAAGTAGATAGGCTCATCAAAGAACTACGATTAACTCCTGAAAAAATGCAAGCACAATTGGCAGAAGTTGTTTCAAATTTTAATCAATTAATTGACACATATGCAGAACCAGAATACAAAGAAAAATGGAAAGTATCTATTCAAGATGCCAGTGTTACATTTGGCTCTGCAAAAGATAGATGGGCAATTAATCTTGATATAATGAAAGAAAGAGGAATTTCATTTAAAGATGTAATTGATGCATATGAAAATGAAAAAGTTCCTGACCTGGTAGAGAAAGCACCATTAGCTGATGCAGTACTTGGAATGGTTGTAAAACATCATCCTGCACCACATGAGGCAGTCAAATATAGAATTCCACAAATTTGGAAAGGTGATTTGGAGTCCGATGTTGGAAAAGCACTTCTTGCATGTAGTGATGAAGGCCCAACAATCATGATGATTGTAAATATGGTATTAGATCCCGCAGCTGGACCTGTTGCTATTGGAAGGCTATTTTCAGGAACCATCAAAGACGGACAAACAATTAACATTATTGATGAAAAACGTGAAGGTAGAATTCAATCTGTTAACTTCTTTATGGGTAACCAACGAGAACAAGTTGGAGAACTTGGAGCAGGAAATATTCCTGCCTTGCTAGGACTAACAGAAGCTAGAGCCGGAAACACCTTATCCTCTGTTAAAGGAATTCCAATGTTTGAAGGTGTAAAATATGTTTCAGAACCTGTAGTTCAAATTGCAATTGAGCCAAAACATCCTAAAGATTTACCTAAACTGGTTGAAATTCTAAAACAACTAACCATTGAAGACCCAAATCTCATAGTAAAAATTGATGAGGAAAGTGGTGAGACAATTGTTGCAGGAATGGGTGTTTTACACCTTGATGTCGCAACACATAGAATTCAAGATGCAAAATGTGAAATTGTAACTTCTGAACCTTTGATTAACTACAGAGAAACTGTTAAAGCTGGATGTGAGCCAATTATGGCAAAATCTCCAAACAGACACAATAAGATTTTCATGAAAGTAGAACCACTGGAACCAGAAATTGCACACATGCTAAGAACTGGTGAAATAAGTGACATGAAAGACAAGAAGGTGGTGTCTGATTTATTGAAAAAAGCTGGATGGGATACTGATACAATTAAGAGAGTAATGAAATTTGATTCACGTGGTAATGTTTTGATTAATGGTACTAAGGGGGTTCAGTTTGTTCAAGAGTCTACTGATTCTATTAATTCTGGATTTGAAGAAGTAATGAAAGAAGGCCCTCTCTGTAAAGAGCAGATGCGAGATTGTAAATTTATCTTTACACACTTTGTTCCTCACGAAGATACCGCTCACAGAGGTCTATCCCAATTAGGTCCTGCATCTCGTAGAGCATGTATGGGTGCATTGTTAACTGCAGGCACTGCTGTGTTAGAGCCTACTTTAGCTATTGAGGTTCGTGTTCCTACAGATTTGGTTGGAAATGTTGCAACTGTTCTTTCTGGCAAACGAGGAAAAGTACTCGATATGGCACAAAAAGGTGCATCAAGTATTGTAACTGGTGAAATTCCAGCATCTGAAACTTTCACATTATCTGAAGAAATGAGGGGCCAAACTGCAGGACGTGCTACTTGGAACACTTCTTTTAAGGAATGGACAGAAGTACCAAAATCCATGTTGGCAACTGCTGTTGCAGATATTAGAAAGAGAAAGGGATTGGCACCAGAACCACCAGGTGTTAACGAATTTATCGACAAAGAGTAAAA
>JBHHVV010000040.1:0-13956 GCA_046754445.1 Candidatus Nitrosopumilus sp. | reverse complement strand
TAAAAATAAAAAAAGAGACACTATAGCCCCATATTGGAATTAACCCAATCAACTATAGTCATGATGTTTTTGATGTTTCCAAACTCTTCCCCTTCCAGACTTACAAACAACAAATGATCATTTGGAAGTGGTATTGTTATTCTCTTAATTTTGTCATATGCTACAATTGCATATTTTCCATTTCCAATCTTTGAGGACAAGCCATCACGTTTTTTCCATGATTCAAGAGATCTCTTCAAAGATTCTTTCGTTTCATCCATGGTGAGATAACTGGCAGTGTTGTCTCTGACGCTATTCCACAAAATATTTCCATCCTGATCACAAATTATTGCAATTCTAGAACTAGGAATTTCGCCCAAAACCATGTTGAGTAGTTTCTCTTCATTCTCATTGACACTTTGTGTTATAGACATTACAATCGAATATCATTAAACCAAGATAATCTTGATGATTGATTCTCTTAAGGATTGTTTGAAAATTAATTATTTATTTAACAAATGTTAAGATAACTATGATTCTTGCTCGTTGACAACATTTAGTGTCATACTGGATATGATTTTTGGTAATTTACGAATAGCCTTTGTAAGTATATTCTCTAATGTATTGTGATCAGGTGCCTCAACTTTACAAATAACATCATAAAATCCAAAAACTACATCAGCTTCTTTTACTTCAGGAATGTGACTAAGATTTTTTAATGTGGGATACTCTTCTCCCTTTTCAGAATGAATTACAACATATGCTTGAGCTAGATTTTGTCCAAGCATAACACCGATTAACTTCTCAGGTGCTTGAAACAATTCTCCTGATTCTGAACGAGTCAAAGTCATTGTTGAGTGGATCTTTGGCATTTTACGAATGGTTTCAGTTACAACTTGTCTGATTTTGTCTTCTGTATCTAATTCAATTTGAGCAATTATATCATAAAGACCTAATGTTCCGTGAACCTCTTTTACGCCATCAATTTTTTTCAGTGAAGTTATGACTTCTTTTTCTGCCCCCAAGTTACAATTCATCAAAACATATGATTTTGCCATTTTATTGACTCCTCTTTAAAAATGAAATTCTAAAATAAAACTATCATTTTCAAAAATTAAAAATTTGTAATATTTTCTAGATTAATTTGGATGATTGTAAAGAAAAATCAGAATAACCCTTATCATTTAAAATAACTATTTTTATCATTAATGTCAACTAGAGATAAAAATCCATATCAAACTATGTTGTCTACTGAAGATTTGGTTGATGTTATGAAAAAAAGTTTTGAATTTTGGCATAGAAATTATCAAGATTCTCTAATCAATTATCCTTTAGTCTGGAACAAAGCATTATCGTCTGATTCTGAAATTATTAAGAAAGTTGAAACTTGGGCAAAAACATCAAACCAAAATACCGAATTTATTATACATCAGTTTCTAGAAATGTGGGCATATGTAATTAGGGATTCTAATTTTGAATTGGCAAAAAAGTCCATGGAGAAATACGGGGAATTTTGGAAGCATACTACAAATGAGCAATTCAGAGTATGTTGTGAGATATTACAAATGATTGAAAAGTATTGGGGACACATTCAAAGCAAAAATATTGAATAATGGCAAAAACCACAAAACTTGTAAAACAAAATGATGGAATTTTTCTAATAGGGATTCCTGAACAATTTTTGTCTAAACTAGGGTGGGAAACTGGACATATTCTAAAAATAGATACAGAGGATAACAAATTAGTAATTGAAAAATTAAGTGGATTTATGGGAAAGTGAATTATCTGAGATTGATTAGATAGTAATCAAAACCAAGTAGTTATCCAAAGACAACTCTGTGTTCTGGTTCAAACATCAGTTTCATGACTCTGATATTTTTACTAGTTGATTACTATCTACAACAAGAATTCTATTGTGAAATAAAAATACCATTATGCCAAAACTTAACATCTGTTTAACTTTGATCTAGATGTTTTTTATATTATGCTCTAGAAAATTATACGATGACTTCTCTAGTTAGTGGTGTGATTTCTTTAGGCCACTAACCAATTGACGAATAATGTATGTTTGTGAAACTATATTTTAAAAAACTAATCTAAAATCATTCATTATCTATGGTTCCACCTTGTCCGTACAACACATGCATGGTATAGGTGTCTTTTACATCTGGGTGATTTCGTAGTCTTTTGACAATTTGTTCAATTCCATCAGGATTTGAAGTTGAGATTTTAAGAAAGATGTCGTATTTTCCCCAAATTCCATTAATTTCAATTATTTCAGGCAATTCTTTTAATTCAGAAATTAGATTTGTTTCACTTCCAGTATTGCAATTAACCAAAATGTATGCTTGCATAATCTAAATCCCCTTTCAGATAGATAAAGGTACGATGTTTACAAAATAACTTTGAAAAACTAATTGTTTTTGTTAACGTCTGCTCCACAATGCACGCAAAAGCAAGCACCATTTTGTGTCCAGTAATGTTCGCAGTCTGAACTATCCATATATTTCGTATTCTCTTAAGTTCATAAGAAAACGTTTGTTCAAAATAAACAACGCATTTGGCAAAAATTGTGATCCTGAATTAGCAAATAATTATGCTGATGTGTAGTCTTTTGCTTGACCAGCAACTGCTCTTGCTTGCGCATCTGCTTTTCGCAAGATTTGTTCTTTAGTCTCATCTGTCATGAATCCCGTCTCCACTGATAGTGAGTGAGCATATTGTGATGCTTTTGCTAGGATTTGTGAGATGTTATCTGCCGTAACATATGCTGCCTCTATAGATAGTGAGACTGCTTCTTGGTGTGCTTGTACGAATTGTTCTCGGACTTTTTCTACATCCACTACCATCTCGTCTTGAGCAAAGACATTCCCGTTCTCAACTGCTGAGTATAGTGAAATTCCTGCCTCTACTGGTTTGATATCTAATTTACCTAAAATGGATGCTAATTTCTCATTTATTGCCTCACCTTTCATTATTGGTGTACTATCTTTTGCAATCCAGATTGTACCTTGGTCAATCTTGGTTGGTATTCCAGCTTCCTTGAATTCTGTAAGCATTGGTCCTGGTGCAATTCCTGTATTCTTTGCAGGAACGACAATATCGATGCTTGCAATATCTCCGCCTCTTGCGGCCATCATAATTTTATTTTTAGCTAATAATACGTTAAGTTTGAATGGTGACATGTTTGTAAACAAGAACATGCATTGCCCTGTGAGTTTGTCTGCAATTTCTTTGACGCCCGGAACATCTAGTTTCTCAAGTGCTTTTTTTGCAACCTTGTCTTTGATTGCGAAAAACAATACATCATCTTTGAGAGTTTTTCTTAATGGGAGGATTTGTGTTGAGCGAACCTTTTCCATTTGAATGATGGCTAGAACTTTGTATTGTTTTGGAAGTTCTTGCAGCTGCTGAAACATCTGAGCTTTCCGTTTAGGGTAGGTGGTTCTATTCTCATGCAAATTTCTTTCTAACCTCTTGGATTTGTTTAATTGGTTTTCCCATTGTTGTTTTAACCATAACTCTTTTGATATTCTTCTCACCGTTTGGTAATTTCTTTTCAATTGCATTAAGCACTGCATGTGCGTTAATTGCCAAGTCTGCATCTTCCATTGATTCGTCTCCAATTTTACAAGAGACCGATAGTGATGCCCTGGTTCTTACTTTGATTGATGATCCAAATCTTGTTAGAAATGATTCGATAGGTGCATCAAATGGAACCGGTGTAGGCATTTTTCCTCGTGGACCTAAAAGTTGACCCAAAGTTTTACCAACTAGTGGCATTACTTTGGTGTCTGCCAAAAAGAAATCATATCTGTTAATGAATTTTCTAGATTCTCTTTTGTTAGTTGCAAATTTTTCTAATTCTTCTGTTCCAATTACAATGTCAGCGTTTGCTTGTTTTGCTTTTTGACCCATATCTCCTGTTGCCATTACGCATACAGTTGCAGGGGAGCTAGTCTTTGGAAGTTGAACAACTTCGTTTAGTGCAAATCCTTTCTTTACGTCAATATCCTTGAAATTTACAATCAATTCTACTGATTGTTTGAATTTCTTTGGTTTTGTGGCAGCCTTTGCTTCTTTTACTAAATCTACTAGCTGAGACTCTGTAATCATTACGAATTTTTTCGAGATTGCCTACTTAAAATCGTTTAGAGGCAGTAAATTCCGGCTTGCTGGATTTTTAAAATTTTTACATATTTTCTCAAAATAATTGAAAATCAGGCCGAAATTTTTCTCAAAACCTACATATATTAAATCTCAACCAGAATTTTCTGTTACGTTGCACCGTTTTGATGAACTTGATATGAAATTGCTATTTGAATTGACAAAAGATGGTTCGATCTCAGTTCCAACACTTTCTAAGAAACTGGGAATCAATGCTTCTGTTTTGTACAGCAGAATCAAGAGGTTGATGAAAAAGAAACTGATCAAGAAATTTACCATTGAAATTGACGACTCACTATTAGGAATTGGTGTAAAGGCCTCAGTTGGAGTAAACAGAGATCCAAAATTCAAGGATGTGATTCATAAAAAATTTATGGAAACTCCTGAAGTGGTGTCTATCTCAGAAGTTACTGGAAGATTTGATATTATGATTGATGTGTATGCCAAAGACCTTGAAGCATTGCACTCTGTAGTTATTGAAAAGATTGGAAAAATCCAAGGGATTCAAAATACTGAAACCTTTGTAGAATTACAAAAAACGGATAAAGATCCTGTATATCTTACTCAATAAATTCTTGAAATTACTTGGAGTTGTGATTTTTACAAAAATGTTACATCTTGTCGCTAAACCTTGATCTAAATCTATTCATATTTCATTGGTGTCAGATTTACAATGATGTGATCTTTTATTGGAATTTCTCATCCCATTTACCTTCATTGATTTCAGCAGTGATTTCTTTTGGAGTCTTTCCTTCTACTTTGACTCCTAATGCTAAACAAGTACCAATGACGGTTTTTGCAACGGATTTAATTGATGAAGCATAAGATTTCTCGAGTTTTGTATTTGCTACTTTTACTACTGCATCCATTGTGACATCTCCTGCCCATTCAGTTCCAGATGCACCTGAACCCTTTTGGATTCCTGCCTCTTTCATAATTAGTGCAGCAGCTGATGGTATGCCAATTTCAATTTCATATTTTTTAGTATCGCTATCAACTATTACGGTAACTGGAACTTTCATTCCCTCAAAGTCTTTGGTTTTTTCATTGATTGAATTGATTACTTCCATGATGTTTACTCCTAGAGGACCTAACGCTGGACCTAATGGTGGTCCTGCAGATGCTGCTCCTCCTGTTACAAGTGATGATACTTTTTGTTCTCCCATGTTAAATCAACTCAAATGAAAAATTTAATCCTTCCTAACCCTCAGTAGACAGCTTTAGGTAGTTTGCGTCTACTGTGACTGGTAATTGGTATGATGCATCAAGTAAAACTACGGTTGCCTCTTCTTTGTCTGCATCAATTCTAGTGATTGTTGCCTTCATTCCTTTGAATGGGCCGCCTGTAATTTCTACGACATTATCTACTGCTAATTGTGAAACTGTTGATTTCTTGATTAGATATCCTTCTATGTCTTTGAATTCTAATTCTCCTCTTAATTGACCTCTGATGTGTCTTACACCTTCTACTGCCATGTATGCATCACTTGGGTTGATTGCCTCAATGACTACATAGCCCTTTAGGTTATCTACTAACAAAACTGATTGAATGTTGATTGCATTTTGATTGGCTTTAGCTTCTAATAATCTCATAACCACTTTTTCTTGTCCTCCGGTGGTTCTAATTGCAAACAAATGTGATTTTACTTCTTCTGACAATTTTACCTACCAAATGTTATTACCGAAAAGACAAACTGTATGGTAAATCCGATTAATCCTACTCCACCAATTCCCATTAAGACCAATCTGAGATGCTGTTGATACTCATCTTTGTCCGGTTTTTTGGCCATTTTCATGGTATTTACCATGTTTTTCAAAGTCTGCCTAGGGTTCATTGCTGGAAATTAATAAGGTGTCCTTATATCTCTTATCTCATGGAACTGCTAGTTGCGTATCAAGATGACCCTGCAGGTCATAACATGGCAAAATATCTTACAAAAAAAATGACCAAAGATGGAGAGATTTTTCGTGGAAAATATTATGATTTGATAATAATTCCAAGTCCTGCAATCTCAGCTGATTGGCTTGAAGAAAAATATGATTATGATGGATTTGTTTTTCTATCAAAACATGCAGCAGAATCTGGAGTGCTAGCTCTTACTTGTCATAGTACTGGAAACTTTTCAGAAGCAAAGTTTGGAGGACATGATAGAGAGGTTGCAGTACCACATCCTGATCTTCAAAAAACATATCTTCAAACTCTGAAGGAGAACCAAACAAAGTTCTCCGAATTTGATATTACTATCGAGGCAACACACCATGGACCCACTGGTCTGACAAAACCATCAATATTCATTGAAATTGGTACTACTGAAAAACAATGGAATGATGAATCTTTATGTAATGATGTGGCAAGATTCGTTCACCAAGTATTGTCCAATCCTATAAAGAAACATCCTGTGGCAATATGCATTGGTGGAACTCATTATCCTGCAAAATTCACTGATGAGTTACTAAATGGAAAGTATGCCCTTGGGACAGTTATCCCAAAACATGCACTGGGATATATTGATGAGAAACTATTCTCACATATCATATCTCAAAATAAAATGGCAACTGTTGTACTTTTGGATTGGAAGGGATTAGGTTCAGACAAACAAAAAGTACTCCATCTTCTTGAAACTACTGTACTTGAGGTAATCAAGCTTTGAATCTGGAACAAAGAGTTTACAAAAAATTACTAAAAGTTCCAAAAGGGCAAATCACAACTTATGGTGAATTGGCAAAAGCAGTTGGACTAAAAAATGGACAGCGAGTTATAGGGAGAATCATGAACAAAAACCCTTATCCTGTAATTATCCCCTGTCATAGAGTTGTAATGTCTACTGGAAATATTGGTGGATATGCATATGGAAAGTACGTCAAAACAAAAATGCTAAGTGATGAAGGTATTAAAATTGAAAATGGAAAGATTGTGGATTTAAAAAATACCGTTTACAGATTCTAGGCTTTTCTCTTTTCAATGATTTCTGTCATCAGTAATCTGAGATGAGCTTTATTTCTTACTGTATTACCACCTACTTTTTTGTACAAAGTCCAAAACTCTGGGTTTGTCAAATCCTTTCTATCTTTTGCTATTTTGAGTAATCGTCTTAATGCACGAACTTTTGCAACATAGACTTCTTTCTTACCTACTCTTGCTCCTTTTCTTCCTTGTTTGGCTCCTTGAGTTGTACCTCTCTTGTTTCTTTGAGATCTCTTTGTATGTGCTCTTCCGCGAGATGTACCTGTAAATGATTTTATTTGAATAGTGTTAGCTGTAATTAGACTACGAATATTTTCTCTTGTAATTGCATCTGCAATATCCTCTAAGTGGTCTGTATCGAATCTTATTCTGTGAACTCCTACACCCGTAACTCTGGATGCGAGTCTTTTTTTAGCTTTAAGATTTACTACCACTTGCACTCACCCTTGCATTGAAAATTTTGAATTTTTGTTCAATTGCTTTAATGATAATTTCCTTTCTCTTTCTAGTTCCAACGCCATGTCCAAATCTGACACCATCTTTCTTAGGATCTAGCTTTTCCAAGTCTGATAAATTGTAAACTAAATTATCTGTATATCCTGATGGATGTAATCCTCTTGCGTCCTTTGGCCCCCCATATCCTACTTTAACTAGTCCTGGACGACCTCTGCTTTTTTGTTTTCTTTGATGATGATCAATACCTTTTGGTTTTCTCCAGTTGGTCTGAAGCCTAACATATCTCCAACTTTCTGGTCTCACAAAGTCTGGATTGTGTTCTTTTACTTCTTGTCTTTTTGCAATCTTATCTTTGTTGATAGGCATCAGTTTGACTCTTGAATTTTGGAATAAATACGTTCCTAGATCCTAATCTTAACTCTGATTGGATAAAGATATTAAGGAAATCTTATGCGGATCGATATCTCATGAACCAGTTTGGGATTAATAAAATAATTTTTGGAGGCCAAATCCTCTGACTCAAGTACTAGGAAATGCAGTAACTGACAAATTTTCATCACAATTGACCGAATTTGGAATTAATCCCTCCAAAGTTCATAGAAATCTCTCTTCTGAAGAGATGGTACTCATTGCAGTTGATAGAAAGGAGGGCGTAGTAAATTCCACAGGTTCTCTTTCTGTTGACACTGGAAAATATACGGGACGTTCTCCGGATGACCGCTTTATTGTAGATGATGAAATCACTCATGAAACAGTAGACTGGGGAAAAATTAACCATCCATTTTCTAGTGAAAAATTTGAAAAACTTTTAGAAAAGATGAAAAACTTTGTTGATAATAAAGAACTTTTTGTTTTTGATGGTTTTGTTGGTGCAGATCCTGAAACTCGTTTATCGATTAGAGTGATTAATGATCATGTTTGGCAATCTATGTTTTCAAGAAATTTGTTTATTCGACCAACCTCTGAAGAACTAGAAAACCATGAACCCGAATTTACAGTACTTTGTATTAATGATTTCAAGGCAATTCCTGAAATTGATGGAACTAGAACTGATATCTTTATTCTAATTGATTTGACAAGAAAAATTGTTTTGATTGCAGGGACAGAATACGCCGGAGAGATGAAAAAATCAATGTTTAGTGTAATGAATTTCCTTTTACCAGGACGAGGAATTTTTCCAATGCATTGTTCTGCAAATATTGGAGAAAAAGGTGATACTGCATTGTTCTTCGGATTATCTGGTACTGGTAAAACCACCCTTTCTGCAGATCCTAATAGAAAACTAATTGGTGATGATGAACATGGTTGGTCTGATAATGGTACTTTTAATTTTGAAGGTGGATGTTATGCAAAATGTATCAACCTAAGTCAAGAGGCAGAACCAGAAATCTGGAATGCCATCAAACCTGGAGCTCTTTTGGAAAATGTTGTTCTAAAAGACAATGTGCCTGATTATGATGATAATTCTCTCACCGAAAATACTCGCGTTGGCTATCCCATTGATTTCATTCCCGGTGCTGTAATTCCAAGTGTTGGTGGAAATCCAAAAGTGATAATATTTTTGACTGCTGATGCACTTGGAGTTTTGCCACCTGTTTCAAGATTGACAAAAGAAGGTGCAATGTATCATTTTATGTCTGGATATACTAGTAAATTAGCTGGGACTGAAAGAGGCATTAAAGAACCTAAATCCGTATTTTCAGAGTGTTTTGGTGCTCCATTCATGCCTAGATCTGCATCCGTTTATGCAAAATTGTTAGGTGAAAAAATTTCTCAACATGATACCGTGGTATATCTTGTAAATACTGGTTGGTCTGGTGGCCCATATGGGGTTGGAAACCGAATAAAAATTAGATATAGCCGTGCAATGGTCACTGCTGCAATTTCTGGTACACTTGATACCGTAAAATATAGACATGATGATGTCTTTAATTTAGATATTCCAGCTGAAGTGGAAAACGTTCCACCCGAAATTTTGGATCCAAAAAATACTTGGACTGACAAGGATTCCTATAATCTTTCTGCAAATAAATTAGCAAAAATGTTTGTTGAAAACTTTAAGAAATTCGATGGTGTTTCGCCGGAGATAATTGCTGCAGGTCCTAAGATTTCCCAGTAATCTGTTTTTTCTTAATCAAACCAACTATTCCAATGGCAGCTGCAATTATTCCAATTATTCCAATTTGTCTTTCAGGAATATCTATAAAATCAAATCTTTGAGTGTTTTCTGAGATTGTATTAATGTCAATTGTATTATATGCACTAGTTGTGTTTCCGTTTGATTGTATTTTTGCATCAATCCAGTATTCTGCATTTTCGTAAATCTCAACTGACGCTTTTTTATTTGGGGTCATAGTTGTTGTGTCTATCTTTCCATCTTTGCTATTGGTTACTGAAATTTTTGCAAAACTCCATCCATTTGGATGGTAAATATCAAATGACAGTTTTTGATTTTGTTGATTTACAGAAATTGAACCTTGTGTATAGTGTAAGATAAATGGAATAGTATATCGTGAATCATCATGATTGATAATTATTTTTCCTTCATGTTCTCCATAGTTTTCTTCAACTATGTTTAGCTTGATTTGTAAAATATTATCTTCTAGAATATATGCAAATTTGATAAATTCTGGCCCCTCATATTTTACTTCCAAATTCTCCAGCGTACCGCTGATTAATTTCAACTCTAATTGTTTTTCAGCAATTTTATTATCCGACGAAACTGATGCTACAAAGTTTGGAGGCATGATGATTAATTTTGCATTGTATGCATTTGCAATGTCCAGTCTACCAGCTCCTGATTCATTTAGTGAGAATTCTTGTCCATACGCATCAGATACAGGCTCCACTGTGGTCAGTAATAGTGATTTTATCTCATGATGGTGCAAATTTGGGTTTTTTTGAAGCAATAACGCTGCTGCTCCACTGACATGTGGTGCAGCATAGCTTGTCCCGCTAGTAAAGTTGTACCCTCCATTATTTTGAGTTGTATTGATGTATGCTCCAGGTGCTACTAAGTCAGGCTTTATGTAGAATGGAGAAACTGGTCCACGGGAACTAAAGTGTGCAACAAAATCTGGGTTGTAAAACAAATGCATACTTGCCTTTGTTTCATTGGTGATTGATTCTATGATTTGGAGTCCTTCTTCTCTATCAATTGATACTACTGGGATTTGTGGCTTGTAGCCCTCTTTGATGAAATCATGAATTAGTTCTCCCAAAAATATTCCTGGTTCATTATTGTATACAATCAAAGCCTTTGCTCCTACATTAGCTACATTTTCTTCTTTTATTGAAAAATACAACAACTCTCCTTCAACATCACTACCTCTCTCAACAATTACAATTGCATTTTTGACATCAAGATTATTTAGATCCTCAACTTTTCCAAAACCGGCAAAAACAATTTTCTCCATAATTGGATCTTCTAATCTTGGAGAGCCCACCATCGGAATTACTGTATATGGTTTATCATCAACTTCTAGTGTTGCAATAAGACTTGATGTGAGATTGTTGTATGTTGCACCAACAGTTACTGCTCCAAAGTTTCTTCCAGGACTTCCAATCGTTTTTAATCCTGGACCATCGTTTCCTGCTGCAGTTACAACAAAGATCTCTTTTTCTAATGCATGGTTTACTGCTCGTTCAATTTTGGCATTTGTTTTGTTAACCCCTAAACTAATGTTGATTATGTTTGCACCATCTTCAATTGCTTTCTCAATTGCTTTACTGATCAAATCAGATGATACTCCCTCCCCGTTTTCTGAAACTTTGTAAGCTAGAATTTTTGCCTTTGGTGCAACACCTACTACTTGTCCATCTGCTGCAATAACTCCTGCAACCTGAGTTCCATGACCTGCATTATCTATTGGTGGCTGACCTTCATTGATGAAATTGTACCCTCCGATAACTTTGCCATCTTCTCCCCACCCAAACAAGTCTGGATGATTGAAATCAACCCCTGTATCGATCACAGCAATTTTGATTCCACTACCGTCAATCCCATCCATTCTTGGAACGTCAGTTCCGATATATGGAACACTCTTGTCAAGATAAGTTCTGATTTCATCTCCTGATTCAAATTGAATCAAAACAAAACCTCCAAAAATTACAATCAGTAATCCAAAAACAAATAATTTCACAATTTTTTCATCCATTTTAACAAGTAAAAATCCATTGCTTGCTAAAGCAATAAATTGAATAAATCTTCTAATGCACTTATGGGAAAATACACTCTTCCTGAAATGCCATATGCTTATGATGCATTAGAACCTCACATTGACGCAAGAACAATGGAGATTCATCACACAAAACATCATCAAGCATACACTGACAAACTAAATGCAGCTCTTGAAACATGTCCATCTGAAATTCAAGAAAAAGATATCCTTGATATCTTGTCTGATATCAATTCAGTACCTGAGGACAAAAGAGGTGCAATTAATTTCAACGGTGGTGGTTATGATAACCATAGGCTATTTTGGAACAACATGAAAGCAAACGGAGGCGGAGAACCTGGAGGATCAGTTGCTGATGCAATCAATGATTCTTTTGGCAGCTTCTCTGACTTCAAAGAGAAATTTTCATCTACCACAGCAGTAATTCAAGGTAGTGGTTGGGGATGGTTAGTTTACAATCCTTCTTCTGGAAAGGTTGAATACAAATCCATGCCAAACCAAACTAGTCCTAGAACTGATGGATTAGTGCCATTATTAGGCTGTGATGTCTGGGAACATGCATACTATCTTAACTACCAAAACAAAAGACCCGATTATATCGCCGCATGGTGGAATGTAGTAAATTGGGATGAAGTAGAAGATAGATTCTCTAAAGCAAAATAAAGTTCACATCTTTATTTTTTTATTGTTATCTCTACAGTTTCTGATATTTGTAATTGTTCCATGAATGAATTTATAACCATCAGGAGAAGATTTGCTGTACATGAGTGAAGAACAGACACAGCAACTAATGCAACAAATGCAGATGCTTGAAACGTATTTTTCTGATTTATCTCAAAGAGAAGGAACTTTTGTAAATATTTTGAGAGAGGCAACAGCTTCAATTGAATCAATAAAGGCTCTTGGTGAAAAATCTGATTCAGAAACTCTTGTTCCAATTGGAATGGGAACTTTTGTACCTGCAAAAATTTCATCAGGTAACAAAATTATTTTAAATATTGGTGCAGGAGTTGCTGTCGAAAAAGACTTTGCTTCAGCAATAAATTATCTTGAAGCAAGAATAAAAGAAGTTGAAGTTGCATTACAAGATACTGCTGCCAAAAAACAAGAAGCTGCAGGACGCTTAGAACAAGGCAAGGCACAAATTAATCAATTAATGCAAGCAACACAACAATCTACATCAGGATAAACTATGTTTGATAAACTTCGTAGTGCATTCTCAAATGCAGCGAAAAGTCTTGGTGAGAAGGAACTCAAAGATAAAGACATTGAAGATATTCTTTTTGAACTAGAAATTTCTCTTTTAGAATCTGATGTTGCAACAGAAGTAATTGATTCAATCAAAGCAGATCTTAAAGCAAAACTAATTGGATCCAAAGTAGACAAGAATGAAATTGAAAAATTTGTTAAAGACAGTTTAATTTCGAATATATCTGTATTATTTGATTCTGCAGGAGAAATTAATCTAATTGAAAAAATTAATGAAAAAAAGAAACAAGGGCAGCCCTACTTGATTCTGTTTGTTGGAATTAATGGAACAGGAAAGACTACATCATTAGCAAAAGTTGCATACATGTTACAACAAGCAAAATTCTCAGTAGTGGTTGCTGCATCTGACACCTTTAGAGCAGGTGCAATTGAGCAATTACGAGAACATACCAATCGTCTAAATCTAAAACTTGTTGCTCAAAACTATGAATCAGATCCTGCTGCAGTAGCAAGAGATGCAGTTCTCTATGCAAAGTCTCACAAAACTGATTGTGTTTTAATTGATACTGCAGGAAGAATGCAGACAAGTAAAAACCTGATGGAACAAATTGCTAAGATTACTAAAGTTGTAAACCCTGATTTGAAAATATTTGTAGGTGACTCTTTAGCTGGAAATGATACTGTAAACCAAGCACGTGAATTTCACGAACATGTACAATTTGATGGCTCCATTTTGACTAAGAGTGATGCCGACGCAAAAGGCGGAGCTGCATTATCTATTGTAAAAATCACATCCACTCCTGTACTCTATGTTGGAGTTGGACAAGAATATCCTGATCTAAAACCTTTCAGCAAGCAAACTTTTCTGGAAACTGTTTTTGGTTCATTAGATGATGTTGATATTAAGAAAGTAGAATCCACAGAACCTGAACTAACTGCACCAGAACCAGAACCTGAACTAACTGCACCAGAACCAGAACCTGAACTAACTGCACCAGAACC
>JBHHVV010000039.1:0-13969 GCA_046754445.1 Candidatus Nitrosopumilus sp. | reverse complement strand
TTTTGATTTTAGACTCACAAAAAGAGTCTTGAAAAATTTGTAAGGGCCCTCGAGGGGAATCGAACTCCTGTCCGAGGATCCACAATCCTCTATACTAACCACTGTACTACGAAGGCCACAAGATAGCAAGTATGTCAATCCTGTAATAATCTTTGATTTTTGATTGAAAATAAGCTGTAGATTTATTATCGACTAGGTAAGAATGATAGTATGCGATTATGGTGGATTGCTATGGGCATTACAATTGGGCTTTCTTACTTTGGAGCAATGTATTTACTCCCATACAAATAGCCTCAATTCAAGAAAAAGTCTAGAATTTTTTGTGCGGATATGGTTTTTCTGTTAAAACCTAGCGATCGCTTTAAATTTGTTGGAACAGGGTATTTTTCGACATGAAAAAAGGATTCATTACAAGTAGACTACGTTCTAGAAAACAAGCAGAAGAATCTATTGAACAAAAAACTGAATATATTCAGGGTGAAAAATTTGAATGGATAGATTTACAGAATCCGGATAGAAAAGATGTCGAAGAATTAGCTAAAAAATACAATTTCAACGCACTAAACATAGAAGACTGTATGACAAAATTTGAACTCCCTAAATTGGATAGTTATGATGATCATTTCTTTGTAATTTTGCATTTTCCTCCACTTTCACAAAAAATAGGATTTTCAAAAAACAGTCAATTATCCATTTTTGTAGGAAAAGATTTCCTTGTTACAGTTCATCAAGGAGATCTCAAACCCCTAGTAGAATTAGTAAATATGTGTAAAACAAATTCAGATCAGAAAAGAAAAAACAGATTATTAGGAAAATCATCAGGATTGTTACTTCACGAAATCATAGATGTACTAGTTGATGATCTGTTACACACATCAAGAAAGATTATTGCAAATTTGGATGAAATGGAAGACAGGGTGTTTGATGAAGCAAAACCAGTAGCAAGAAGTATTGCTCTGCTTAGAAGAGAAATCAATAGACTAAGAAGAATAGCAAATCTACTAAAGAAATTTGTTTTAGAAATTGCAAAAAATGTTAAAAGATTTTCTGAAAGAGGAGATGAAGAACTTACATTGTTTTATGATGACATAATTGATCACATAGACAAAGTAATTGAGACATTGGAGGAATCAAGAGAAACTATGGAAATTTACAAAGATACAGATTTTGTGTTAAGTACTGAAAAAACAAACAAAGTGCTTGCAGTATTAACAATTATCTTCACATTAGCAATTCCAGCAACAGTGATTGGGACATTTTATGGAATGAATGTTAATTTGCCAGGAGGAATTGGTGATAGTGTAACAGTATTAGGTCCATTTACAACATTTATTGTAATTATTCTTGCATCTGCTATTCCTGCAATTCTAATGTTTGCGTACTTCAAAAAATTAGGCTGGATAAATAGCTAAGAGAATATTTCAGATTGTGGTATAATTCACCAAAAAATAATCCTTTGTTGGATCTGGCATTTAATTCCAGTAAATGAAGTACATGTGATTGAATTTTCAAAAAATAGGATAAGTGGACTGTTTTTAGAAAAATAAGCTTAGATAAATACGAGATATTTTAACCTAAATTATGGCTAAAATCAGATTACATACCGGAAGAGGTACAGGATGGGTTGAAGTTGATGAAGACATTACAAAATGGTCTGGTGATGAATTCAGAAAAATTCAAGAGGCAAAAAAGAAAGCAGCCTCAAACAGAACAGTTCACACCAGTAGAGGTACTGGTTCTAGAAAACTAGGAGATATGCCTGAACCAAAAGCAAGACCTTCAACTGAAGGAATGACCAGAGTTACTGGCAGGGGTACTGGTTCTAGAAAGAGTAAAAACAAAGGCACAAAATAGGCAACCTCAGTATTTATTTTAAGATTTTTTATTTTATATCATATTTTGACATCAGGATTTCCAGCTTTAAGCTTTTCCCAGTCTTTAAGAAAATTTTCTAAACCTATTGTGGTTAAAGGATGTTGTAGCATTTTATCTAATACAGCAGGAGGTAACGTGACTACATCTGCACCAATTTTTGCTGCATCAACTACATGCATTGGATGACGAACACTTGCAACAAGTATTTCAGTTCCAAAATTATAATTAGAGAATATTTCTTTAATTTCTTTAATAAGATGCATTCCATCTTGGCCAATATCATCTAATCTTCCAATAAATGGACTAACATATTTTGCGCCAGATTTTGCAGCAAGTAAAGCTTGGTTGGGTGAAAATACCAATGTCACATTTACTGGAATATCTTCTGAAGATAGTGACTTGCATGCTTTTAGTCCATCAGGAGTCATAGGAACTTTCACTACAACATTTTTACCATATTCGCGAAGACGTTTCCCCTCTTCTATCATTCCAGAATATTCAGTGCTGACTACTTCCAAACTTACATCTCCCTGAATAATTTTTGTAATTTCCTCCATTGCATTTTTTGGATTTCCTCCCTCTTTTGACATCAAAGAAGGATTTGTGGTAATTCCATCAAGCAATCCCATGTCATTGAATTTTCGAATAGATTCTAAATTAGCAGTGTCAAGAAAGATTTTCATAATTTTTTATTCCTAATTTCCTTGACTTGTTTTGCTATATTAAAAGATGTTATTCCATGCTTTTCTAAGAGCAAAGGAATTTCAGCATCTCTAGCAGATTCCCCAAACATATCTTGAGCGCCAATTCTCTTTACAGGCACAGGATATGATTCAGAAACAGATTCAGTTACTGCAGAACCCATTCCTCCAAAAATATTATGTTCTTCTGTAGTTACAATACAGCCAGTTTCTCTAGCAGCTTTTTCCAACATTTCATTGTCGATTGGTTTTATAGAAAACACATCTAGAACTCTACAAGATATGCCTTCGTGTTGTAATGTCTCAGCAGCTTCCAAAGCCATTCTGACAGTAGTTCCACATGCAGCGATAGTACAATCAGAACCATCTCTCAAAGTAATTCCTTTTCCAATTTGAAATTCTTGAGAGTCTGAATGTACTAGCGGAGTTTTAGATCTTGCCATTCTCATATAAAATGGACCATATTCTTTTGCCATTAATTGAGTCAATTTGGAAACTGCAACAGTATCAGCAGGAATAAAAACTCGAAAATTTGGAATTGTCCTCATTATTGCAATATCTTCAATCTGTTGATGGGAACCACCATCAGGTCCAACAGACAAACCACCATGTGAAGTAACTAATTTTACATTTAGTCCTTTTTTTCCAGGAGGTGAAGGATAAGCAACATTATTTCTAATTTGATCAACAGCCCTTCCGGGTAAAAATATTGCATAAGTACTAGCAAAAGATATTTTTCCAGAAACAGCTAATCCTGCAGAAATTGTAACAAGGTTAGCTTCAGCAATACCTACATTAAAAAATCTGGCAGGGAATTCTTTTCCAAATCCAGATGTTTTTAGAGAATCAGTTGTATCTGCACCTAAAACAACAACATCAGGATTTTCTTTGCCAAGTTGAATTAAAGATTTTGAGTATTCTGAACGCATGTCAGTCATTATTGGTTCATTCAAAGATATCCTGCCTCCTGAGCAATTTTTTTAATTTGTTCTTGTTTTTCTCCTACAACATGCAAACCAATCCATTTGTTTACTAAATCTGATCCTCCTAATTCATTTGCTTTATCAAGCAGAATTCGTCTTCTGGATTTTAAGACTTCAGTTCTAAAGTCTCGGATTGCTGTTCTAACATCTTGTTGTCCAATTATTGCACCTCCACCTACAAAGACTCTAGCACCATCGGCAAAAATTGAGCCTATATTTTCAAGATTTACGCCACCATCAGCCTCAACATAGCCTGAAAAATGGTGTTCTTTCAGTATAGTATTTAGTCTAACCATTTTTGTATGAGTTTCTTCAATGTATTTTTGTCCCGACTTTCCTGGAACAACAGACATTACAATTAGTTGATCAAGTGACGGTATGAATTTGTAAAACCATTCAGGTAATTCAGTATTAGGATTTATTGCAAATCCAACACCCACTTGATTTTGTTTTAGTAAATCATGGATTTCTCCAAAACTAGATTCGTCTGTCACTTCTGCATGAACTGTAATAATATCACTTCCTGCTTCGATGTAATCTCTTACATGTTTTACAGGTTCATTAATCATCAAGTGAGAATCAAATGGAATTACAGTTAAAGATCTTAGTTCTTTGATTTTGGAATGATCAAATGTTTTTGTCGGAACAAATTGACCATCCATCACATCAAGATGAATATAATCAGCTCTTCCAGATATACACCTTTTAATTTCATTTTCTAAATTTGTCATATCACCTGCAATGATGGAGGGGGCAATCATGAATTGTGAATCTAATTCAAGATTAATGATTGGAACTATATCATCATCGGGAGCTTTGCCATGCCATTGGGGATTATCTTCCATATGTTCAACGGATTTGCCTTTAATGGTTCTAGAAATAATGATTGTAGGTATACCTTTTGTTGTATTTGCTTTTGCAATAGCTGCATCAATTTGTTCAACTCTATGTCCATCAATTTCAATTACATTCCAACCAAATGATCTCCATTTGTCACCAGTCTTCCAACGAGATGCATCTTTCCACATTTCTGAAAGATCGTCACCTTCTAGTTTTTTATCCAGAGGCATTACTTTTTCAGTGTAAGAATCTTGTTGAATGAAGTTCCTATCAAGAAAAGCAGTTAGATTGTCAACATTGTATTTGGAAGCAGTCATAGCAGCCTCCCAAACTTGACCTTCATCAGATTCTCCATCTCCAATAATTGTGTAAACATGATGATCTTTGGAATCTATTTTTGCAGCAAGTGCGATTCCAATAGAATATGACAATCCAGTACCCAAGGAACCTCCGCAGAACTCCACACCAGGACATTTTAAGTCAGGATGCCCCTGTAATTTACTACCAAATTTTCTAAGAGTCTCAATTTCAGATTCTGGAAAATATCCAGATACTGCCATATTGGAAAACAAGCCTGGAGCAGCATGACCTTTAGATAAAACCAAACGATCTCTATCTTCCCACTGAGGGTTTTTAGGATCATAGTTCAAATATTTGTTGAACAAACATCCCAAAATTTCTGCCATAGAGAAAGAGCCACCAGGATGACCAGAGCCAGCAGCATTTGTTCCTTTAATTACTAATTTACGGGCCCTAAGAATATTCTTCTTTATTTGATAATAATTAAGCCCCATCTTGATCGTTTTCTCGGTAAATTTAATAAAAATCTACTTCTGCAAAATTTTAATTTGATCGCAATTAAATAAAATTGTGGAAATTAAAGAAAATATTCCAATTGTAGTTTTTGATAACAAGTGCTATTTGTGTATGAAATTTGCAAAATTTGTTGATTTTTTTACAAAAGGAAAAATAACAATGGTTGGGCATTATTCAGACTTTGGAGTTAAGATAAGAAATGAGATTTTAGACGAATCGGCACTTGAGATGTTTTGGTTTATTGACAATAAACGTGCATATGGTGGAAGAGCAGGATTGTTACCCATAATCAAGTTAATTTTTTCAAAAGAATTTAAAAAATCCACAGTTAGCAGATTTAATGTCACATGTAAACAAGATTGTAAAACTGTAAAAGCTGTTTTTCTAAGAACTTCCAGTTTATTTACAAATAGTAAGAAAATAGATCTCTAGTAAATCTAAATAACACTCTAAATCTTTGTAATTCATAGTGAAAATTAAAACTGAATGTTCTACTAAAAAGAAGACACAGCTTTTGTGTGGATTTGTTTTAGAAAATTCTAACAAGGTTTTAGGTTTAGGGAATTACGATTCAAAAACAAACTTTGCAATAAATCAATCTCTCAAAGATATGGAAGGAAAATTAGGAAAAATAAGCATAATTCCGATTGCAGGTAAAAAACCAGCACAAAGAATTTTGCTTGCTGGAATTGGAAAAAAAGAAAATTTGACAAAAGATACCATCAGGGCAATATCTGGAAAAATCGCATTAAAAGCTAGGGAGTTAAAATTAAAGGAATTTTCAATAATTATGCCTCCAAGTTTCGTAAATGAGACAATTTCTTCAGTTGTTCAAATCATAGAAGGAACCAAAATGGCTCTTTACAAATTTGATAAATTCAAGGCAGAAAAAGCAGACAATTCACCTAATTTAACGATCATTACGTCAAAATCGTCCAAAATTGCAAAGACAATAAAAAATTCTGAAATAATTGCAGACGGTGCCATCTTCACAAAAAGTATTGCAAACTTGCCACCAAACGAGTGTACCCCTTCTACATTAGCAAATTTTGCAAAAACAATTTCTAAAAAGAACAAGATGAAATGCACTGTTATCTCCAAGCACGAATTAAAGAAAAATGGATTTGGTGGGATTTCTGCAGTAGGTAAAGGAAGTAAAAATGAGCCAAAACTAATTGTCATGGAACATAAGAATGGACCAAGAAATGAAAAACCAATTGTTCTTGTGGGAAAGGCTGTGACATTTGACACAGGCGGCATTTCATTGAAACCAGGAGCAAATATGGATGAGATGAAGTTTGACAAATGTGGAGGATGTACAGTGATGGGAATTATGAAAGCTGTGTCAGAATTGAATATTCCAACCAACGTAGTAGGAATAGTTCCATCAGTTGAAAATATGCCAGATGGTGAATCATATAGGCCTGGAGATATTATAAAGCTGTATAATGGAAAGACAGCAGAGATCTTAAACACAGATGCTGAAGGGCGATTGATTTTAGCTGATGCGTTAGCATATGGAGAAAAATATTATTCGCCTAAAGCAATAATAGATTTTGCAACTCTAACGGGAGCATGTATCATTGCATTGGGTACTAACGTTGCAGCAATTGTCTCAAATAATGAAAAACTAAAAAATAAAATCAGTGATTCATCAAAAAGAACTACAGAAGAGGTTTGGGAACTTCCATTAAATCAAGACTATATGGACATGATAAAATCAGAAGTTGCAGATATGAAAAATATTGGAATCGGCAGAGCAGCAGGAACCATTACAGCTGCTGCATTTTTGAGAAATGCAATTGAGAATACACCATGGATACACATAGACATTGCAGGAGTAGCATGGACACAAACTGCAACAAAAGAAAAATCATACAATCCAAAAGGTGCTACAGGTTTTGGTGTTAGATTGATCCTAGATTACTTACAAAAATCGTAAAGCTAGTATCCTCTACTGTTTCTATCAGGCGTACCAACATTTGGATTTCTCCAACCGTGTTTGTCCATCATATGATTTAGCAATCGAATGTCATTGTCACACATTTCTCCACAAACACTACAATTTGGCATTGAACTCATTTCAACTCAATTAATTAGATATTAAAAGATTGGTTGTAAATTAGAAAATGCCAGCACTGTTGCTTCCCAAGGGCTCTCGCATCTTAGTAGCACAACAGCGACGTTAGGTTTGACTTCCAAGTTCGGAAAGGGATTGGGTCGCACCCTAACGCTATGGCCGGCTTGAGAATCAATGAAAAATTCTCATCTATTAACGTAACGCCAGAGAACTATGTGCTCAAAGTAGGTATAAAGCAAAGAAAATACCGGAAAAATACATGACTCATAGAGTTGCAGTTTTAGATCAAGATCTATGTCAACCAAAGAAATGTGGTCTTGAGTGCATAAAATACTGTCCTGTTAACAAATCAGGGGCAGACTGTATTGTTCTTAATGAGGAATCAAACAAGGCACAGATAGATGAAGATGTCTGTAATGGGTGTGGAATATGTGTCAAAGTATGTCCATTTGACGCAATAACTATTGTAAATCTAGCAAGCGAATTAGCAACTGATAAAATTCATCAGTATGGGCCTAATTCGTTTAGATTATTCAAATTACCTACACCAAAAAAAGGAGAAGTTGTAGGATTGCTGGGAAGAAATGGAATGGGTAAAAGTACTGTAGTAAACATACTTTCAGGAAATCTTAAACCAAATTTAGGAAGATATGAGAATCCACCAGAATGGGATGAAATTTTAAAACACTATAGTGGAACTGAATTAAAACAACATTTTGAAAAAATAGAAAAAAAACAAATTCGTGCATCAATAAAACCGCAACAAGTTCATCACATTGCAGAAGCATTTGATGGAACAGGAAAAGATCTGATAGACAAGTATGATGAAAGAGGAGTATCAAGAGAGTTAATCAAAGAATTAGGATTGGAAAATTCTATGGAACAAAATTTAAAGGAATTAAGTGGAGGAGAATTGCAAAGGATTGCTGTTGCAGCTGCTGCATCCAAAGATACAGAATTTTACTTTTTCGATGAACCATCATCATACAATGATGTTTTTCAAAGAACAGGAGTTGCTCGTGTAATTCAGAGCTTAGCAAAAATTGGAAAAAGTGTAATGGTAGTAGAACACGATCTAACGTTATTAGATTTTCTTAGTGATTACATTGAAGTGTTATACGGTGAGCCGGCAGCATATGGAATTGTTTCAAACATATTATCAACCAAAGTTGGAATTAATGTTTTTCTTGACGGATATTTACCAAATGAGAATGTAAGATTTAGAGATAAGAAATTTTCTTTTGATGTTTCATCATCTGCCACAGATATTTTTCAAGAGGGAAGTGACATTGTAACTTATCCTAAGCTGGAGAAGAAATATTCTTCATTTTCAGTTACAATTGAGCCAGGTAGAGTAAGAAAAGGAGAAGTTTTAGGCATTATGGGTGCAAATGCACTTGGAAAGACTACCATGATGAAAATGATTGCAGGAGTTGAAAAACCAGATTCTGGAAGTATTGATAAAAAGATAAAGATTGCATACAAACCACAATATCTTCAAAATGATATCGACGTAGAAGTAATTTCAGTTCTTGACAAAGCAAATGGAAATCCAGTTGATGGAAGTATGGAAGAAGAACAAATCCTAGAACCATTAAAAATAAAAAAATTATACAACAAATCAGTAAAAAATTTGTCAGGAGGAGAATTGCAAAAGGTTGCTGTTGCATCTTGTCTGTTACAAAAAGTGGATCTTTATGCATTAGACGAACCCTCAGCATTTTTAGACGTAGAAGATAGAATTGCAGTTGCAAAATTTTTACAAAAATTTGTACGTTCTTTTGGTAAATCAGCAATTGTGATTGATCATGATTTACAATTGATGGATTTAATTTCAGATTCAATGGTAATATTTGAAGGAGTGTCAGGAGCAGCAGGAACAGCTACATCCCCATTGCCAAAAGTCGATGCAATGAATAGATTTTTGAAATCACTTGACATGTCTTTTAGAAGAGATGAAAAAAGTCTCAGACCACGTGTAAATAAATTGGAAAGTAGGCTAGATAAAGATCAGAAAACATCTGGAAATTTCTATTACAAGAATTGACACGAATGCTAAAAAAAGCACTTGAAAATGTGCTAACAGCAAAAGAAAGTGATGAATTAATTTCAGCATTTGATCAAATTGGAGACATCATTATTGTAAGAATCCCAGATTCATTGTTATCAAAGAAAAAAATTATTGGAGAAGCATTGTTAAAGGAAGTAAAAATAGTCAGAAGTGTTTTTTATCAAGCGTCAGATGTAGAGGGTGATTTTCGTACAAGGAATCTTGAGGTAATAGCAGGCGAGAATAATACTGAAACAGAATACAAAGAGTTCGGATGTAAGTTCATAGTTGATGTAGAAAAAGCATTTTTTTCTCCAAGATTATCTACTGAAAGAGAAAGAATTGCAAATTTGATTCAAGAAGGAGAAACTATGACTAACATGTTTGCAGGGGTGGGGATGTTTTCTATAATGGCAGCAAAAAAGAAAAAATGTACGGTGTATAGTCTGGACATTAATCCAGTTGCTTCAAAATTATGTGAAAAAAATATTGGATTAAACAAACTTGCTGGAAAAGTAATATCAATTAATGGTAATTCAACAGAAATTATTAAAGAAAAATTAGTTAATCAATCAGACAGAACATTGATGTTGTTACCAGAAAGATCTGATGAATTTTTAGAAGATGCAATCAGGACAACAAAAAATGGAGGTATCATCCATTATTATTCACACATACATGCAGATAAAAAATTAGAAGCTGGGAAACTTTCAGAAGAACATTATTTGAAAATTACACCAGTGAAATCAGAAATTTTAGGTTCCAAAATTGTTAGAGCAGTTGGCCCAAGATATTATCAAACAGTAGTAGATGTAAAAATTTCTAAATAATCAATCTTCAGATGTAATAGATGCAGGTGATGGTTTTGTGGTTGCCATCACGTATCCTATCCATGCAATCACTCCAAGAATTCCACCAGCAATCATCAATACAGACAACTGTAAAACAATAGGACTCCATTCAGAGAGCATCAACAAATAAGCATAAAGGAAAAATCCACCAATACAAAGAACAAAAATGGTGATTCCCATTCCCTTACGCTTGTCCATGGCGGAGAATTTTTTTGTGAGTTATTTATTGGTTTGAACTAATTTAATTCAATTGCCATAAGATATGCATCTTCACCATCTCGATAATAGGCATTTAGTTGCTGTCTAATTACAAATCCAAGTTTTTCATACAGTCTTACAGCCTCATTATTACTACATCTAACTTCAAGATAGAACTCATCACATTTTCTTAATTTTACACCATTAACTGACTCTTCAACAAGGGCTTTTCCAATACCTCGCTTTCGATAATCATCAAGAACAGCAATCGATACAACATGACCTTTTTTTACAAAACCTAATTTTTTAAAATTTGAAAAACCATATTCAGTTTTACACATAATGTATCCAACATGCTTTCCCCCAATTTCTGCGACAATAAATGCTTCAGGAAGTTCTGCAAGTAAGCTTTCATAGAAATAATCAGAATAATGTTCTGGAAGAGTTTTTAAATTAATTTCCATTACAGAAATGAGATCGCTTGATTCTGCTCGTCTAATATTACAATCTCCCAATTGTCTTAGAATCACTTGCATATTATAGAATATGAGTATCAATATTTATTTTTAAACCAAAAGACCATTAATGGAAAGATTCAGCCTTTAACTTATGGAAGACCCACCTCAAGATGAAATTATTTCATTAGTAAATTCAATATTTGAGGTTAGTGATTTTATGAAAACTGAATTTTCTTTAGAGTTTACAATAGAAGATTTTGAATTCAAATCAAAATTTGAGGATTTAGCAAGAAAGTTAGAAAATATGAGTTATGCTTGTAAATTAGAAGAAACGAATGGGATAAGGCAAGTCATAATTCAGAAATTCTCTCCCAAAAAACAGAGAAGATGGATGAAATCATCCTGGACCCCTAGAATTTTGTTCGCAATAGTTATTTCATTTGTAATGATTGATGGGTACTATAGAACAGATGGAACCAATTCAATTGTAGAAATTGGTGATCCTCTAGAAATGGCAGGAGTGTATACATTGTCACTATTAGGAATTTTAGGGATTCATGAACTTGGGCACATTATTGCAGCAAAAACACACAGACTAAAAACAACTTGGCCTTATTTTATTCCAGGATTACCAGTTATTGGGATTCCTACATTTGGTGCATTTATCCAATCAAGAGGATTAACCATTAATCGAGAGATTTTATTCGATGTTGCTATTGCAGGTCCAATTGCAGGATTAATTATCGCAGTAATTGTTTCAATTTATGGCGCATACACTGCACCTATTTTAGATGAAGAATTTGCAGCAGGATTATTTGCAGATTCTAGATTGATGGAATGGAATCAGGGAGAGCCATTACTTATGACTGCAAGTTTAGCATTATTTGGCAAAGGGGGAGATGGACATGAAGTAATCATGACACCAGTTTTGTTTGCTGCATGGATTGGGTTTTTAATTACATTTTTGAATTTACTTCCTGCATGGCAATTAGACGGTGGACATATGGCAAGAACTTTGCTTGGTCCAAAGCTTCACAGATATGCAACTTTTGGAAGTATGGCGATTCTTGTTTTGTTAAATTATTGGTTAATGGCATTACTAATTCTCGTAATGAGTTCAAGAAATCCAGGAGCCACACCATTAGATGATGTATCCCCACTTTCTAGAAACAGAAAACTTGCATATATCGGAATTATAGGATTAGCAATTTTATGTGCACCATTGCCATCAGATTTCTTACTTAATTTCTTACCTTAACAAAAGTCTAGCACCATCTGTAACTACAGCAACCTTTTGTCTGGCTCCTTGAGTTTTTAGAATATAATCCATAGAATACTTTATTCCAGGTAAAGAGATCATGTTAAGTTTCTTAGCATAAAATTCTGGCAAAATTGAAACAAGACCTATTTGAAAATTCTTTTGAATTTCAGAAAGAAATAACAAATCTTCCATTCCACTAATGTATTTTGTAGGATTCCTTAGTTGTTCTAAAGTCAATCTATCTTCAATGTATTGTTGAATTGCATCAGAACCTAATCCGCCCTTACATTCTGCTACTAAAATTGCAAGTCCATCTTTTTTAATTGCACCGGAGCAATTCCAAAGAGAAGAAAAAGACTTACCAAGATTGTCATTACTAGCATCTTTACCAGTACTGATAATCATTGTTTTATGTTGACCAACATCCTTAATTGAATTTGATTCTAAAATTTTTGTGCTAGAAAGTGTTTCTGAGGGATGACCCATAGAAAAATCGATTATTCCTTCAGAATTTGCAACTATTTCAATTCCCTGAATCTCAAAATTGTCAGTAAATTTTTTTGCTTCAATAAAACTTTCAGTATGTTGTCCTGGAGCAGGCATATTTCCATGTCTTTTTGCGTATGCAGAAACCATAGATTCTGAACCAAATTTTTTGATTAAACGTGTTGAGATTGTTTCATATCCAAATAATCCATCAAATTCCATTTCTCCCATGAATATTAGATTAGAATTTGAAATATCTACATCGTCAAATTCGTTAATTGAACTTCCTTCAGGTAATCCCGATTTTACTAAATTTAGTATTTTTTTCTCAGCTAAAATTTTTGGAAATGGTTTTGATTTTTGTTCACACAAGGCAAATAATGATGAAATAACTTTTTGTACGGATTTTGAATTATGCAAAACTACAAGTTCCATAGGTTTTGATAAATCCAAGGAATTGAGTTTCTCATTAATGGCCGAGTCATCCAAAATTTTTCCATCAGAATCAATTTTTTGCTCTAAATTTTCTGCTCTTATATCCAAAACTACGTCTGTAATACCATAATTTAACCAAATTTCAGGCATAATTCATTCATAATACAAACCAAAATAAATCCAGTGTAGTGAATTTTGGTATGGAGTTTGTAAAAGAGTTTGCAACCTTTTTGCATAAAAAAGGCATAATAAAATTTGGTGAATTCACACTAGCCAGTGGAAAAAAGAGTTCATACTATGTTGATTTAAGACTAGTTCCTAGCTATCCTCACGAATTTAGAAAAATGATAAAATATCTTGAAAATGAGATAATACAAGACATAGGAATAGACGAATTTGATTCGATTGTTTCAGTTCCTACCGGAGGATTAGTAATTGCATCAGCATTAGCAATTGAGATTGTTAAACCATTAATCTATGTTAGAAGCAAACCAAAAGATTATGGTACTTCTAAATTAGTTGAAGGAAAAATTCATGACGGGATGAAAGTAGTAATGATTGATGATGTTGCAACAACAGGGGGTTCAGTTCTAAATGCAATTAAATCTCTTAAAGAAGTCAATATTGTAGTAAAAGATGCATATGTCATAGTTAACAGAATGGAAGGAGCCGATGAGGCTTTATCAGAATTAGGAGTTAAGATGCATTCAATTTTAGATATCTTACAAATCACAGAAGCTTTGTATGAACAAAAATTGGTTGATGTTGAAATTTTAGAAAAAGTGAAAAAACAGATCAACAAATGAGTTTGGCAGCTCAGACAAATGCCTTCCAATCACCATTCAGATATAACTCTGATTCTTCATTGCAGCCAATGAAATTGGAATTTGGTCATTTTAAAACTAATTGAAAATAATGGGCCCGAAGGGCTTCGA
>JBHHVV010000038.1:0-14734 GCA_046754445.1 Candidatus Nitrosopumilus sp. | reverse complement strand
TGACAAAACTTTATAACCTTTTTAAAGGTAATTTCAGTGAATTGTTTAATTATAAAACCTATTTGCTTTTCCTAGGTGCATCTCTTGCTATCAGTATAGGATTACAGATGGTTCTTCCGTTTCCGTATGGTTTAGGTGCAGCACTTGCAATATTCATTGTGTTTCCGCTATTCTTAAGAAAACGTTACATGAGCCGTATGAGAGGTTATGGCGGCGATTCAGGATCTGGCGGTGGAGGATTCTTTGGAATGGGGTCCCAAGGCGGTTCTGGTGGTGTAAGGTATGTTTGTCTTGTTTGTAACAACAAACACAAGGGTGGCTCTTGTCCACGATGTGGCTCAAAGATGCAAAGAGCAGATTTTTAGCTGAGAAAAAATGTCTTTAGATGAAATTCGTAAAAAAGTAATTTTTCATAATTCTGTTGATGTTTGGATTGCTGCATGTGGTGAGAAAAACATCCCTTGGACAAACACTGGTGATTATAAAAAATTCATTGCACACTTGTTGAAAAATAATCTTAATCTTAAGGCATTTAATTTGTGTGCCCATGAAGCAGGAGCAACAGAGGATGAAAAAGTAAAATTTACTGAGACTTTGGCTGAAACAAAAGATGATCCAAATTCACTGACTTATACAATTAAACTCAATGATCCGGCATTAGAAGTAATTCGAAGTTATAGCATGTAGTTATCTTTTGAGCTTTGGATTGACTATTGCATCAAGTGCATTACCTATAAAGACAAAGGCTAGACCTGTAATCGCAATCATTACCCCTGGAGGCATTATCCACCACCATAATCCTCTTGCTGCTGCACCAAAGATATTGGCATCATGTAATATTTGACCCCATGTTGGAAATGACGGATCCCCTAATCCTAGGAAACTCAATCCTGCTTCTGTAGTGATTGCAGCTGGGACAGAAATTGCAATACTTGCAAATGCATAAGGTAATAACTGTGGCAAAATATGTTTGAAAATTATCTTTGAATCTTTTTGGCCCATCATGTTTGCTGCATCCACATACCCTCTTGTTTTAATTTGAAGTGACATGCTTCTTGCTACTTTTGCAATTCCTACCCAGCCAAATATCATCAAAAACCCTACCATCAAAAATATACTGTTGCTAATTGTTACCGAAAGAATGATGAGAAATGGAAGTGCAGGTAATGCATAGATCACATCATTGAACCTCATCATTGTTTCATCCGTTTTTTTACCCTTAAATCCTGCATAAACTCCATAGAGTAAACCCAAAATCACTGATGCGATTGAAACAACCAGACCAATGAATAATGCTAGCGGTGTGCCCCAAAGTAATCCTACTGCTAAATCTCGTCTTAATTCATCAGTTCCCATGATTCCAAAAGCTTTTCCACCAATGATCAATTTTGACTCATTGATTTTATTTTCAGAATCTACTCCGTACAAATCTATAGAAAAAATATAATTTCCCTTCAAAGGCTCGTTTGTTTGAATTTTTGAAAAAACTATATCTTCAGTTGATAATCTGTTGAGCGAAAAATTGAATTTTTCAGATTGCAATGATAAGTTTTTCTTTATCGTCGCATCTGTTGAAAAAATTCTTTCGCTATGAACTGTTCTTGAATTAGAATAAGGAAGTGATGTTGATAATAATTCTAATTTGATTCCGTCTGGTCTAATTACTGAAATTTGTAATAATGGTGAACCAGAATATTCTGATGAAAATACATAGATGAAATCATTTGGAAAATCAGCATAATCAAAATTTATTCCAAATTGATGTGAAGTAAGAGATATTTCATCTTGAGAAATTGTTTGAATATTTGGATTCTCTAAAATTTTATGTTCAGGAATTTTTTCAGTCATGAAGAGGTTGATCCAAACAGGAATTGCTACCTTTGGATATGCAATCCAATTCCCTGGATTATTCCATTCTTGAAATGTTTCGATTGGAATTGCAATAATTGCAATAATTGAAATTGCTACAAGAATTATGAGAATTATTATTCCTGCAATCCCCATTTTACTTTTGAGAAACTCCTGTTTTATTTCATCCGTGGTAATACCGCTCATTGACTAGTTCTCACCCTAGGATCAAAATATCCATAAAGTAAATCTGCAATGAATATGCTGATTAGAAAGAATACTGTAAGGAGATACGTTGCACCAATAATTACTGGAAGATCCATAACAGTAATTGCTTCAAAATACAATCTTCCCATTCCTGGCCAATCAAATACTGCTTCAGTGATGATTGCACCACCAAGAGATCCTGATAAACTGAGTGCTAAAATTGTTACAATTGGGGGTGCTGCGTTTTTTAGTGCATGTGCATAGATTATTTTTTCTTGCTTTATTCCGATTGTCTTTTTTGCCATGATGAAATCTTCTTGCATAATTCCTACCATGAAATTTCTTACTAAATATGCCCATGAACCAAAACCAATCATTACAATTGTAATTAATGGTAATGTCATATGATATAGCAAAGAAGCAATGTATTCTGGATCAGATGATGGAATGTCTGGGGTTGCCCTTGCTGGAAATATTTGATATGTAAAAGCAAACACAAAAATCATTAACATTCCTATCCACCAAACTGGAAAACTCGAACTAATTATTGCAAAACTTGATGTGATTCTATCTATTACAGAACCTACTTTGCTACTAGAAAATGCTCCTAGAAAAATCCCTATAATTGATATTATTATTGTGGCAGTTGTAAACAACAAAACTGTTCTTGGAAGTTTTTCGAAAAGTATGTCTTTTACATTTGAGGAACCTTCATCGCTAGTTAGAAATGTTGCATGTCCAAAATCTAACAACAATATCTTGTACATTGTAATCCCAATTCTTTGTGGTGAATACCACGGTTCATCTAATCCTAAAACCTTAGTTCTTTGCTCAATCTGAGTTTGTATGAATCCTTCAAATTCTTCTACTGATGAAAAGCTTTCTGCAATAGCTGGATTTTCAGTAATTTCTGATCTTACTTGAAATACGATCCCCTGTTTGAGGATTGTATCCATATTGGAGCCTACCAAGGCAACTGTAATCAGCAAAGTAATCATCAAAACACCAAACATTGTAGCTATTCGTGTGGCGACATATCTCTTCATACTCAATAATTTCATGGAAGAGAATTAGTTTATAACAATAGATGGTTTTTTCCCACAGTTTAATTACTGCACAATTTTACCAATTTTAGAAAGACATGTCCTTTGAAAGAGAAAGAGAAATGTTCACCACAACATGTGGTGACTGTGGAAATGAATGTCAAGTGCCATTCAAGCCAAAAGAAGACAGACCTGTTTATTGCAGAGAATGCTTCCAAAATCACAAACCAGCACCAAGACCTGGTGGAAGGTTTGGAGGAAGATCCGGTGGATTTGGTAGAGACAGAGGTTCTAGATTTGGTAGACGTGATGACAGGCCCCGAGAAATGTTTGACGCAAAATGCGGTGACTGTGGAAATGAATGTCAAGTGCCATTCAAGCCAAAAGAAGACAGACCTGTTTATTGCAGAGAATGCTTCCAAAATCACAAACAAAATTAAATATTGTTTTGAATACTTTTCAAAACTCCTCAATTTTATAAAATAGAACTTTGAATTTCTGATCAATATTCTTCTTATTGATTAGATTTCAAAAAATCTTAGAATATTTTCAATTTATTATAGACGAGAGTGAAACGAATTCTAGGCTTGACTTAGGCAGAAAAGCAAGTCTCTCGTCTGCATAATATAGATCATTATATCATTTAAACATTATATGAAAATATGAAAGATTTTATTTTAAAAAATTATAATTTAGTTTGTTCTGATGTAGATATGGGCAAAAAAAACTCTTTTAATCCAGATAAACTTGTTCTAACAAAACCTGAAATTTTAGAGTTTTGTGACCGAGTCTTAAAAAAATGGAATAAAAATCCCACCAAAAATGCGAATAATATTCTTGCAATGAATGCTGTAAAAACAAGCGTTGTTTGGACTGATGATGAATCTCTTAAAGCAATATGGAGTGAAATTTTGGCATGGACATTTGAACTTCTTTATGAAAATGCCATGGCTCAAGATGATGCAGAATGGGGAAATGTGATGAAAAAATTAAAGAATAAAAAACAATAACTTTTTTTATATTCTCATGAGTGCAAACACCATTCGTAAGGCAAAAAAATTAGTTGAAAGTGGAGGTGTGTCTAAAATTGATGATGATTTATTTCAAATAAAATCGTCATCTGATCCGGAAAAGTCGTATTTTGTAACCTCTGACACATGTGAATGCCCAGGATTCAAAAATTTCTACAAATTTCATCATGGAAAAGGACTAAAGGCAAATTGCTCACATCTTGAGGCGATAAGAATTTTCAAACAAGAAAATCCTTGAGTTATTTGATATTTTTTAAATCTATTTTCCCTACAAATGCTTTCTTTTTTGTTATGATTATTGGACGTAAAATCAATCCTGGATATTTTATCATTAGTTTGATTATTTGAGAATCATTTTTTTTGTTATTTTCTAAATCTAACTCTTTGTACATCTTGTCTCTTTTTCTGAGAAGTTCTATTGGTTTTTTACCCGTCATTTTGATGATTTTTTTTAATTCTGACTCGGAAAATGGCTCTTTGAAAAAATCTCTTTTTTCAATGTCTGATCCCATTCGTTCCAACTCCGAAATTGCTTTTTTACATGTTATGCACGAGGGCTTATGAAATACCTTCAATCCATTAATAATGAATTTTTTGGATTAAAAATTGTTTAGAAAATAAAAATTGCTGTTATGCACAGCAGATGGATTTCTTGAAATCTTCAGAATTTCTCTCAAAATTACATTCTTTACATACTTGCCAACTTCTTTTTTTCAAAAGTGTAAATGCAGATTCATAGCTTACAGAATACATTTTCCCTCCACAAGTTGGACATGGTAATGGAATATCTATTTTCATCAATCTTTGTTATGGAATTTTGAATATAAGGCGCGCGTAGAATTTATCAATTGTTCATTATTCTTCAGAATTATCTTCACTGGTTTGATCTTCTGTAACTTGTCCTACATCATTTGTTTTATCTTGATTGAATTCTTCTAGAACCTCTTTTGGAATTGAAATTATGTTGAGATATGCTTGTCTTGCTTCTTCATAAGTTCCACCATTTGCAAGAATTGTATCTCGGATATTTTGAGCCTCTTCAAAATTATTTTTTGTGTAATTTAGCTGGCTAATTACCAATTCTCTAATTTCTGGATTGAGATTGTCAATATAATCCTGATATTGAAGACCTCCGTATGTCCCAGATCCTGGATTGAATTCTGAGATTGCTTGATTTCTTAGATTCTCTGCAATCAATCGTTGCTGTTCGATGTAAATATGTTCTTCATTGGGCTCTCTTGCCAATTGTTGTTCTAATGTTAATTCTTCTAATAACCCGTGATAATATTTGAACAGGGTTTGACCTATTGGATTCTTTTCAAAATCGCTTTCATTCGAACTAAGATACTTCCTTGCTTCATCAGTTGATAGTTTTTGCTGTAGTGATGAAATTGGTGTAACTTCCCCTTTTACTTGGAATTGAGTACTGGCTAATCCAGTCATTCCATACCATGAAGCTATAGCGTTGACAGTATATGTTCCAGGAATTCTGTCAAAATCTTTAAACTCTGCTCTAAACTCTCCGGCAGGGTTTGTGAATGCTTTTGTTGTATCTGCACCAGTTCTGACAAGCACTTCCACACCTCTGGTTGGCTCATAAGCCTGGTTGACTACTTTTCCTGTAATGATAACTGTCTCACCAGGATAAATTGCACCTTTTTCCACATTCAAATCAATTACAAAATCCCATAACTCTGCCTGAGATGATGGAATTATTGAAAATAACATCAAAAATGAAAATATTCCTATAATTACAGTCTTGTTTGTGTACACACGAGATTGTTCTGATTTTTGTTGTTAAGACAAAGTATGAATAAAAATTCGCTATTTTTTAATTTTATTTGAGTAATTTTGCTCTTTATTTAGCATAATGTGTTATAGATACAAACTCCTAACCAATTCTTAAATTCCTAGATTTATCATATTTTGAATAATGGACTTGGAAAAATTTAGAAACGATGTAAATCAAATGACTGAAAAACTGTCTGCTAATTTTAAGGGTAAGGATATGTCCAAATTGAATTTTGTTAGAACACAATTAATTGAAATGTATCAAAAGAATTTGGTAAAAATCAATCACTCGATTTTAGAATTGATTTGTGCCAGTAATCTAATTTCAAGAGGATATTCTGTTAAAGTAGAAAAAGATGTTTCGGATATTTTGGTATGTGATATCTATGCAAAAAAAGGAGGTGGTGACACTATTGTGGAAATCGAAACTGGATTTACTCCTCCTGAACATGCAATGGATACTGTTGATTATTATGCTGCTAGGATTATGAGCAAGATTGCTAGATATAGTCAATATTGTTCAAAATTTTCATTGGCAACTCCTGTGGTGGGAATTTTACCTATTTCTAAAATTTTCCTACTCCCCCCTAATGCCAGAGATAAAAAAGATGTAAAAAAAGTTAAAGAATTATGTGATCGTTATTACAAAAACCCTCCAGTAAAATATGATGATATTTTAAATGCACATTTGCATTCCATATATTTGATAAATATCGATAAAGGATTTGCAAAGGAGGTTGACCCGCAAGGGTATCTAGAACTTACAGAAAATCTGCTTATACGTAGTGAAGTTGAATACTAGCCTTCACAATATAGAAAAAATTCAAATTCATCTATCTTTTATGATTTGTATATGATATGTGCAGCATGTGAGACACGAAAGCATTTTGAATGTATTGATTGTATGAATAACCATCAAACTCATCTGTGCAGCTGTGATTGCCATGATGAGAATACTGAACCTCATGAAGTTGGAAAGACTCATTGAACTTAATTTTTAAATTTTCTTTCAATTTCTTTAGCCATTATTTCTAACTTGCTGGTATCTCCCAACTTCCTGTATGTTAATTTCTCTATTGTTTTGATAATGCTGACTGCTGCTCTGTATTGTGGTATCTCTGGCTCATTTAATTCTCCATACATTCCAATTCCGTGGATTTGATTTTTCTTGGCAAATCCTAAGATCAACCCATTAAATCCTGTAATGATTGATTTTTGAGGAGTAGTGTCAACATCAAGTCTTTCCATTTGTTTGGTTAATTCCAAGGATGTTGTGGTGATGTATGTTTTTGGCTCATTTTCTAGAAGTCTGTTTGTGTGAAAACCACCTACTGTATAGATGAATTTTGCAGAATATTTTTTTGCAGTATCTATTACATCTTGACACAAAGCATTCAGTTCATTATTACTTTGAGGTTGCCCTTTTCCTCCACCAAACACAATCAAGTCATCAGTATACTTGTATTCCCAACTTTCATCTGGAAGATCAATATATCCTCCTTCATCTACAACATATGTTGGATATGGTGTTCTTGCAGTCCTGAATGTTTTTGTTCTTAATGATTCATTAATGAAATTAACTACAATACTTCCAACATTTCCCATGTCTTGCATTGCTGCAATTATTATCGGTTTTTCTACATTTGGTTCCTCGTCTTGAACAAAGTCCACTCTGTTTCTCAACCGTAATGAATTTTAAACATATGTTATCTGTGTAATGAATATTCAATTTTTTTATATTTTTATTTTGGATTGTTTCAAGTATTTTGAAGAATAGATATTTCAAAATTGTTTTTTGTTTTAATCGTTATATTAAAGAAAAAATTTCCAAATCTTTAATTTTTATAATAATCTATATCTTCTAATTTTTATGAAATGATTTCATTCAAAATCATTTATTTGAGCCTGAGATCTACGCTCGATATTTTTTTCCATAATATGTGGATTACATCATATTTTAACTCTTGGAGATCTTAGGTTTGTTTTTTAATGATCGAGAAAAATATGAAGATTCATAAGGCAAAAAAACTTTCTATCGACAAATTATGGAAACATCCATGGAAAACATTGGTACACTCGAATATGTTCTCGATAAATATTCAAAAATCTGGAGCTGGAAAATTACTGGTGATCGTGCTGTAAGTATGATTTCAAGATTGGTCCCTGAGGCTTGGTATGGAGAAAATGTTGATGAGGTAATTATTCCAGATAGTACTGAAAGTGTAAAACAACTAAAACTCATCATGGATAGATATCCTCTTGAAATTTTGTCAAAATCCATTTGGCAAAGAAAAATTGTAAAAACTTATGCCCCAAAACCAACATTACCTCCAATAAAACATAAACTAAAGCGAGCAAAAACAGGTGAACAATTTCGAGGTAAGCTTTTAAATTTTCAAAAAGAAGGACTCGATTTTTTGCTAAAATCGTCTGGTAATGCTTTACTTGCAGACGAAATGGGCTTGGGTAAAACCGTTCAGACATTATCCTATGTCTCCACTGAAAAACAAACATTTCCAATTCTCGTAGTTGCACCTTTAGTTACATTAAACAATTGGGAACGAGAGATTGAAAAATTCCTAAAGAAAAAGAGTAGAAATGGCAGGATACTTGAATCTGAATCTCCAAGTGTCACAATGATTCGAACTGGAAAATCACAAGAACTTCCAAAGACTGACATCTATATTATCAATTATGAACTACTTCTCAAAAGATCAGAAGATTTAATGAAAGTTGGTATTAGAACAATCGTTTGCGATGAAGTACATAATCTTAGATCAAAAACGACTCAAAAATACAAGGCAGTCAAAAAATTAGCTGCGCAACCTTCCATGCTATATCGTATTGGTCTTTCTGGAACTCCTATTTACAATCGTGGCTCAGAAATATGGCCCATAATTGATATAATTAAACCAGGCCTTCTTGGAAGCTTTAAGGAATTTTGTGAATACTTTTGTTATGTTAATGATAAAGGAAAAGCAATTGTTTTAGAAAATAAACGTGCATCACTTCGAAATGAATTACAAAAACATGTAATGCTAAGAAGAAAAAAGGCAGATGTCCTCAAAGAACTAAAGGATAAAGTTCGTTATAAGGAAGTCATTGCATCAGATACTGATTATTATCTAGAAGAACTCGATAAAATTTGGAAGACTCTTGAAGAAGAACAAAAAGTTGCAGAAACTGAATTTTCAAAATCAGCATCTTATCATAGGGCCATTCAAAGTGAAAGACAGATTGCTGGAATTGCAAAACTTCCACATGTGATAAATTTTGTCAAAAATATTATGGAGATTGAAGAAAGTGTTGTTGTATTCTGCCACCATAAGGTGATACATAAATTGCTGAACGAAAGCCTCCAAGAATTCTCTCCTGTGTCTATTATTGGTGGACAATCTGATTCGCTTCGACAGGATCAAATAGACAAATTCCAAAAAGGTGAATCTAAATTAATGATTGCTGGAATTCGTGCAGGTAATGTTGGTATTAATTTGACTAGAGCAAAATATGTGATCTTTGCAGAGCTTGATTGGAGTCCTGCAATACATCGACAAGCAGAAGATAGATTGCATAGAATTGGTCAGAAAAATACCGTATTTGCATACTATTTGATTGGTAATGGAACCCTGGATGATCATGTTGCAAATATTTTAGTTGATAAGAGTTATGAGATTGATGAAATAATGGATGAGACTGTCGATAACTATGAGAATAAGGACAAAGCTGAATTAATCCTGGCACAAATTCAAGATAAAATCCGTTCCAAATAATTATACCTCTAGTTTTTCCTTTAGTTTGATTAATTTTTCATTTATCTTGTTTTTTTCTAATTCTTCTAATTTGGAATCTTTGATGTCTTTCATCACTCCGTCAATCAAATCAACAATTTTGATTTCTGAATTCAATTCGTTAAATTTTACATTGTCAAATCCTTCGATCTCGGTTTTGTCAATTTCTTCAATACCTTCTGACATTATTTCATAAACTTTGATGATTTTTTCATCTTGTCTTTGTGGTGACATCAAAACAAATTGTTTTTTTCTTAATTTCTCCATTTCTTCTAAAACGTTTTCTTCGGATACATTAAGAATCTCTGTAATTTGCTTCATATTGCATGATTTAATTTGAAGAAGGCGTAATATTCTAGCCCATTTTGGAATATTTTCATTCCAAAGAATTTCTTTGGCAAGTTCTGAAATTGAAAATGAACCATCTTTATTTAACAAAATAAGTTTTCTATCTTTCAATGAAGCAAGGGAATCTAGAATTTTTCCAACCCCTAATCTCTTTAACTCAGAATTTTCCAAATTATTTTCATTAAATGTGCCATTTTCAGACATTGCTAAATGTAAAATTTCTAAATCTATAGTTCCTAGTTTTCTCATGTTATTAATTTTCCTCCGTGATTATCATTCTTTCCAATTGATTTGATTTTTGTTATTGAAGAATATATGTGGATAATGAAAAATTGTTCTATGGTTAGATATGAACTCCCGAGATTACCTTATGGATATGATGAACTTGAACCTTTTATCGATACTGAAACTATGAAAATACATCATCTAAAACATCATCAAGCATATGTAGACGGTCTAAATAAATCCCTTCAGGATGTTGGGAGTGCATCTCATCCTCAATACATTTCGTCTATTCTCTCTGATCTCAAATCTATTCCTGAATCTGGAAGAAATGCTATCAACTTTTTTGGTGGAGGTTTTGAGAATCATAGATTATTTTGGGAGACTATGATTCCTGATGGGGATGGAAAACCTAAAGGGAAACTTGAAGGTGCAATTGATGTTTATTTTGATAATTTTGAAAATTTCAAAAAGATTTTTTCTGAAAAATCTATTTCTGTTCAAGGTAGTGGATGGTGTTGGTTAGTCTTTAATCAAACGTATAATAAAATTGAAATCATAACCACCGAGAATCAAACTAGTCCGTGGACTCTACAAAAAACGCCTCTTTTAGGATTAGATATGTGGGAGCATGCCTATTATCTAAAATATCAAAACAAAAGACCTGATTATGTTATGGCATGGTGGAATGTTGTTAATTGGGATTATGTTGCAAATCGATATTCTGAATTAACTGAATAAAATGTCTGATTTGGACAAATTCTTTTAAAGTAAAATTCAATTTTTCATGCTATGAACAAGAGTCTAAGATACATTGCACTCCTTGCAATTTTACCCTTGTTTACAGCAGGTTTGGGAACTAATTATTTTTCAGACGCTGATGCCCTCAAAGGCTCAGGTGTAGGAACCTCCAAGTATGGTTCATCTACAGACGTCTGTGGATTACAATTGTGTTCTGAAATTCCAGGTGGAAAATTAGCTTGGATGGCAGAAAAATCAAAAACCACTCCTGTAGCACCAGTTACTGAAGAAGAAACTACAGCCATGGAAGACATGGCAGAAGAAGTGACTGAAGCTGACTTGGGTTCTGTACTTAGATTATCAAGAGCAAATGTTCCAGCAACGATTCCATTGCATCAAGGATTCTATGACGGTGGAGATGTTTACTACATCATCACTGATTCTAGTGATCCTACACATGCAGAAATTATTACCAAGAATCAAGGTTGGCAGGTAGAACTTGCACCATTGTTAAAGAATGCTCCTGATGATGCATTGTCAAAAACATACATGTTTACCAACGGCATTGAAGGAGACGGCGTTCATGGATATCAAGGTGAAGTTTTTACAAGTACTCCTGCACAAACAGATGTGTATAGTGCTCTAACATCACACGTCCATGTTACATGGAATAATGATGCTACGCCAAGAATACTTGATTCGGATGCTATGATTATGGACGCAGTTGATAACGGAGAAATTACTCTAACAGAAGTTGAAGTAGTTTTAAACATGCCTCAAATAGTTTGGCCTGAGGGTCAGATGATGGTTAAAGAAGATAAAACTTTAACTGATGATCAACCATATGGTGGAGGTCAAGTTCTTGATATCAATACAGAAGAGATGACTGTAACTTTCATTGCCCATCGTGGATGGGGACCTGATGGCAGATCCATCTATTATATTGTAACAGATGCTACTCCTAGCGGTCCTGCCGGAATGATGGGTGTTGTAAGTGCACCAACATCTGCAAGCTTGATTGCAAATTCAGCAGCAGTTGATCTGTTCCAATTCAAAAACGGTTTGATAGGTTCTGGTCCATTGGGATTCCAAGCAGGAATCGCAGCAGGAGCGCCTGGTGATGACAACTATTCTCCTATGTGGAGAATTTTCATGACTGGTTGGGCTAGTCCAGAAAATGCTCAATTGTTAGAAACAATTGATGATTTGAATGCATACAGAGAAGCTGGTTTGATCGATATTGGTATTGCACGTCCAATGGATAGTGATCATATTGTAAACTGTCCATTCATTGATCCATTCCAATAAGATCTAATCTTTTTTATTTTTTAATTCTTAACATTTGTTAATTTTTTAAATTTATTTTTTACACATTTTCAGAGAATCAACTGCTTGATTTATCTTTGATTATGAGAATAGAATGGTATGAGTATCTCTGGAATGTATATGTTAAATACTGAGGAATATCGCGAAGAAAAAATTCATCAAGCTCTTGAAATGTTGTATGTAGATAGAAAAAATGAATTTAGAGAATTATCTCACGTCCTCCTAACTGAAAAAGCACTCAAAGCGATGCCTAATTGGAAGGAATTTGTTTTGAATTTTTCTTTGGATGTAGAGGATGCTTTTAAAACTTGGTCAGGTGATAGCCCACTTGCGGTAAGTTCTCCTCAGAAAGCCTTGACGATACTAAGGCAATTAGGTCATGATAAGACATCCATGAATCAACTTGCTCATCTTCTAAACCTGTCATACAATCTATCCTTGGAGTTCAAAGAAATCTATAGACGTCTTAAATGATCTTTTTTATTTTATTTTTTTATAATTTCACTCCACTGTGAGTTCAATTTGAACACACTAGATATGAAATATTTCAAAATGTTATTCGGTATATGGTATTGACCGTGTTAATTGCCAACAAACTTAGAGATGAAAAACAACATTCAGAATTTGATTCACAAACAAACAACATTCAAAAATAAATTTAGTTTAAATTAATATGAATAGTGGTTTTTCATGTGGTTTAATGAGTGGTGAAAACATTGATGTTTCTGAATATGATCTTAAATGTCAAGACATTCTTGATGATCCTGAGATAAGATTTTGTGCATTACTAGATGAAACTGGGGTTGTTTTAGCAGGGGGAAAGAAACCTGGAATGACAATTAGGTTATCTGACGAACAACTAAAATCTGTATGTTCAGAATTAGCATCTAGGGTTGCAAAAAGAAAAAAACTAGATAATGAATTAGGTCGTGTAAAATACTCTGCATCCAGACGAGAATTTTTAGTGATAATGAGTTTTCCAATATACGAAAAAGTGGTAATGGTTGTTGCAGAATCTCATGTTAATATAGACCGATTGGCATTTCGAGTAATTTCAAAACTTGGACGTCAATGGGGAGAATTTGTTGGAAAATAATATCTTATTTTACTCAGACATTATCTTATATAGTGTGATGTTATGAATATACAAAATGGTTAGTTGTGTTGTAGTTGATGATGATCCTGAAACAGTAAGTGTATTTTGTGAAGTATTGGGAATGATTGGTCTTGATGTAATAATTACTGGAAAAAATGGACAAGATGCAGTAAAAATGTATGATGAACATCATCCAGACTTAATTTTTGTAAATTTGATAATGCCTGAATTCGATGGGTTCTATGCCATCAAAAATATCTTAAAAGACAATCCTGATGCTAAAATTGTTGTGGTTACAGGTGATTTGATGGCTGGTGAATCATATTTAATGAATACACTAAAGGTTACTGCAGTAATCTACAAACCTTTTGACATTAACATCATTAAGCGAATGCTTTCTGATGTATTTTTTACAAATTAACTCTAACTTGTTTATGTGAAAAAATCTACAAACCTTGGTTTTGAATTATTGCACAAGATTTAGAATTTTTATGCTGTTAAAAATTCAGCCTGTTTTGTTTCTGATGTGATTTCTTGACAGTTACCATTCATGTTGTCGCAAATCTTCCAAGGTGTTTGAAATACCATTTCTCCATCTACCTCCTCAACTATCCTTTCCCACACTTTAGGTTCCGGGTTTGATTCGTAGAAATAAACTTTCTTCATGAAATTAATTATAGAATGAAACCTATAACAAAATGTTTGTTATTCCATACAAACAAAAACCATATAGTATATTTTTTAAAAATTCTGCTTAGTTTAAGCAGACATGCTCTTTAATTCCATCCTAAATCACATTTTGTAGACATGCTCTTAATGATTAAGGAGAATTTGATATGAAAAATACTTGTATTGTAATAGATGATATGAAAAGTCATCAATTTCTGCTGTCTCAAATGCTTGAAATTTGCGGTCTTGATGTTGTAGGTTTTGGTGAAAATGGCAAAGAAGCAGTTGATCTTTTTCAAAACTCTAAACCTGATATTGTTTTCTTGGATATGAGGATGCCCAAATATGATGGATTTTACGCAATTGATGGCATAAAAGAGATTACTGATTCCGCAAAAATTATTGCTGTTACTGCTGACACAACTGATGATACTTTTGGCAAGCTTACTAGCCTAAACGTCCCTATTATCTCAAAACCCTATACTATGGAAACACTTCAAAATATTCTGAAAGAACAATTGTCAATAATTGAATAATCTAAAATAAGTTTTTATTATTTGAAATAAAATTTCAAATCCCCTCTTATTTGTCTAATTCACATACTCCGTCTTTGAGTGTAGTGCC
>JBHHVV010000037.1:0-15089 GCA_046754445.1 Candidatus Nitrosopumilus sp. | reverse complement strand
TCTATATAATTTCAAAAATTTTACAAAACAAAGCCTCGGACGGGATACGAGCCCGCGACCTAACGCTTACGAGGCGTTCGCTCTACCAGGCTGAGCTACCAAGGCACGTTTGAATAAATTCATCAGAGTTAATAAAAAGCCTTTCCGAGTTTGGATTAATTGAAGAAAACAATTTCAGGAATTAGAGGCATATTTGGAGAAGATCTTAATCTAAAGGACACATTAGAATTTTGTAATAATTTTTCAACTTTGATCAAATCACAAAAATGTGTTATTGGAAAAGATACAAGACCATCAGGTTCTATGATGAAAGATACAGCAAGTGCAGTATTGATGAAGAACGGAATAGATATTTTTAATTTAGAAACTGTTCCAACTCCAGTAGTTTTCAGAGAAGCAAGAAAATACGGTGCAGGAATAGTAATATCTTCATCTCACAATCCAATTGAATGGAACGGAATCAAATTCATAATTGAAGGTAGGGGTATTAACGAAAAAGAACTTCCAAAAATTATTGAACACCAAGAAATTCCTAAATCAAATATTGGAAAAGAACATGAAATTTATTCATCATACATTGAAGATGCCAAAAAAATCATAGGAGACATTGAAAACAAACCAGAGATAATAGTAGATATTGGTGGAGGAGCTGCAAAGGGATTTGCGCCAGATTTGCTAAAAAATATAGGATGTAATGTAGAAGTGATAAATGAAGAACTGGTCGGATGTTCTAGAGGACCTGATCCTACATCTGATGAATTATCAGAATTGATTTCAGCATCATCTAAAAAAGAGATTGGATTTGCTTTTGATTTAGATGGAGACAGATTAGTGGTGGTTAAAAACGGAAAAAAACAAACTCCAGATGTAACATTAGGATTGGGTGTTGCAAAGTCTCTTGATTTAGGATACAAAAATTTTATTTTAAGTATAGACACCAGTGTTTCGGTTGAAAAATTTATCAAAGAAAATGGGGGTACGGTCAAAAGATCAAAAGTTGGAGAAGCAAACGTAATTGATCTCATGTTAGAAACTAATGCTCAAGCTGGAGGAGAAGGAAGCAGTGGAGGTTTTATTTTACCAGAATTCAATTACTGCAGAGAAGGAATTTTAACAAGTGGGTTAATTGCGTCAATGTTAGAAACTTCAAGATTTAATGAGATACTAAATTTTATGGAAAGTTATTTCCAAATAAGAGAAAAAACGTATATTGATTCCAATTTTCATGATAAAGTAATTGAAGAAATAAAATCTAAATTTTCAAAAGAATATTCAGAAACAATCACACAAGATGGAATCAAGGGAATAATTGATGAAGATAGTTGGGTTTTGATTAGAAAATCAAACACGGAAGACATCATAAGAGTTTCAGTGGAATCAAATGACTTAGAAAAATGTAAAAGAACTACTAAAGAAACAATAGAATTAGTGAAACAGAGTTATGACAAAGTTAGATGAATCATCAATAATCAAAATTTTTCAGAGTAAATTAGGAAATAAAAAATTTGTTTCTGAAGATGTAGAGATTTTCAAGTTAGGCAAAAACAAAATTGTAGTGAAAACAGATACTCTTGTAGAGAGTACTGACATTCCACCTAAAATGAAATTAGAAGATGCAGCAAGAAAAAGTATTGTTGCATGTGTAAGTGATTTTGCTGCAAAAGGTATCAAACCTCAATATGGAATTATTTCAATAAACTTACCAAAGACCATTTCACGCTCAAAAATTGTCGAAATTGCAAAAGGTTTCAAAAAAGCATGTACCGAGTATAATATTTCAATAATTGGGGGAGACACTAATGCAGGAAAAGAAATTGTGTTTAATGTATGCATTTTTGGTAATTCTAGCAATATCGTTTCCAGAAAGGGTTCCAAAAAGGGAGATGTAATATTTGTCACAGGTCCATTTGGAAATACGTCTGTGGGATTGAATTTACTCTTAGGAAAAAGTAGAGAAAAAGGAAAGTTTGCTGAAAAAGCAATCAAATCAGTAGTTGATCCTAAACCTAAATTGAATTTTGGATTAAAAAATAAAAGATATTTTTCGTCATCTATGGATTCTAGTGATGGATTATCAACTACTTTAAACGAAATGGCAAAACAGAGTAAAAAAAAATTTGTTGTCGATAACATCCCAGCAGATAAAGATTTAGAGAAATATGCTAAATCTCACAAGTTTGATCTTAATAATTTAGTATTTCATGGAGGTGAAGAATATGAAATTATATTTACAGTACCGCAAAAATACATTCATGTAATCAAAAAAAATGCAAAATTACTAAAAACACCAATTCTTGAAATAGGTTATGTTACTTTGGGTAAAGGTGTATTTGTAAAGAAGAAAAATTCTTATGTTAAATTGAAAGATTTAGGATGGAAACATTTTTGACAATTATTCACCATAGGTAAGATCACGTTCGACATTATTTACAATACTAAATATCGATTCAGATGGTAAAACAGAAACACAATCATTCATCCAAAGATCATCAAGATACAATAATCTTTTCCTATCTTCCTCTAAAAGTTCATCAGGATTTGAATCAGGATAAAGTGCATGAATTCTATATCCTTCGTTTGCAATTAGTTGACATTTTTCTTCCTGAGGAGACAAAGTTGTTTCATCATTTGTAGTTAGAAATTGAATTGTCATAGATCCAATCAAAGCAGCTGTGACGGCAATTCCAATTGCCAATAAAAGAATTGATGCCATTAATGCATCCAGATTACAATAGTATATGAATAAACATCATTTTTGAGTCAAGTGACCAAAATTAGGCAAAATTTGAAAATCAATGTTTTTTAAACCCTTTAAGGTGTGAGTAGACATTGTCAGAAATCGAAGCAAAAGTTGAGGAAGTACCAGTCAAAGAGGTTGAAGCATCAGTAGAGGAAATAAAATCCGAGGCTGAAGCAGAAACTAAAGCTCAACCAGAGGCAAAAAAAGAAGGTCCTGAAAAATGGGGAATTGCCCATATTTACAGTAGTTATAATAATACAATTATTCACATGACCGACCTTACTGGTGGAGAAACTGTTGCTATCAGTTCTGGTGGAATTCATGTAAATGCAGATAGATACGAATCATCACCATTTGCTGCTATGAAAGCTGCTAATGCTGTTGTAGAATCAGCAAGAACCAAAGGATTCACTGGATTCCATATCAGAGTTCGTGCAGTAGGAGGAGTTGGTTCTAGAGTACCAGGTCCAGGTGCACAAGCTGCAATTAGAGCTTTGGCGAGAGGTGGATTTAAGATTGGAAGAATTGATGATGTAACACCAATTCCTCACGATACCACCAGAAAGAAAGGTGGGAAAAGAGGAAGAAGAGTTTAGTCAGATATCTTTATTGTAATGTCACAACCTTTAGAATTAAAATAATCTGTCATAAATTTAACAAATTTTTCTGATTGATCACTCCACTGATATTTTGATATCATGTCAGAAAATTTTTCTTCAATACCATTTTGCAAATTTGGTTTGAAAGCTAATTTGAAAAAGGTCCAACCAAATTTTGTTGAAGGTTCACTTAATGAATAGCCATTATAACATCCTAGTAGACTTTCCATATGTGAGAGTGCCTTTTTTATAGATAGTAAATTATCAACATAATTTTTTGTTCCAACTTCTAAAACAATATTCATTCTTCATCACTATTTTTTGAGGATTGTTTACTAAGTTTATCAGTTAAAGATACAAATTTTCCGTCTTGTTCAACGTTGATTTTTGTTTCCATTCTAATATTCAGACCAACTGATCTGAATAATGCCAATAATTTTCCACCATCAATGGTTTCATTAATTTCGTCAATCTTAATTAATTCAGATAATTTTTCAAGAATAATTTTTGTTTCGTTAGGAAATTGAGATTCAGCATTTTGTAAAACTTCTAATCCTCTATATCCAAGTATGTTGATAAGTAAATCTCTTGGATTTTCAGTTTTTGTGGCTTTGACAGATTCTGTGGAAGTAGGAATTTCTCGCGTAGAAATATTTTTTTGCATTTCAGCAAGTCTCTTTGCCTTTAATCTTTCAAGTTCAAAATCGTCTTCGTTCAACCCTTAATCACACCAATAGGCACCAATTTGGCTACTTTTGTGGCAATTCCTAGATTATGAGATACATTCACTACAGAATCAACGTCTTTGTATGCTTGCGGAGTTTCTTCCACAACTCCATCTCTAGTTAATGCCTTGATAAATATGCCCTTTTCATTAAGGGATTTTTTAACATCATCTTCAGAATAATTCTTTCTAGCCTTGGATCTGGACATTGTCCTACCTGCACCATGTGCTGTAGAGCCAAAACTCAAATCCATAGAATTTGGTTGTCCTAGCAAAATCCAACTAGCAGTACCCATAGAACCAGGAACCAAAACAGGTTGTCCTATATCACGATATTTTGATGGAACCTCATCTCTATTTGCAGGAAATGCCCTAGTTGCACCTTTTCTATGAACAACAAGTTTTCGTTCCTCCCCATCAACATTATGTTTTTCTACTTTTGCAATGTTGTGTGCAACATCATAAACTAGTTTCATATCAAGATCAGATTCTGATTGATTAAACACACGTTCAAAAGAATTTCTTGTCCAGTGAGTAAGCATTTGTCTATTGCTCCATGCAAAATTTAATGCCGCAAACATTGCTTTTCTATATGATTCACCTTCCTCAGAAGTATTTGGAACACATGCAAGTTCTCTATCAGGCAAATTGATATCATATTTTACCATTGCTTGTTCTGAAACTCGCAGATAATCACTACATACCTGATGACCAAAACCTCTAGAACCGCAATGAATCAAAATTGTAATAGTTCCTTCTTTAATCCCCATTCTATTTGCAGCTTCTTCATCATGAATTTCTGTAACCTTTTGTACTTCAAGAAAATGATTTCCAGAACCCAAACTTCCAAGTTGTGGTGCCCCTCTTTTTCTTGCTTTATCAGATACTTTGTTAGGATCAGCGTTATCTATTTGACCATTCTCTTCACACACATCAGAATCATTTGATGAACCATATCCATGATCGATTGCCCAATTGACTCCTTTTACCAACACTTCATCAAGTTCTGAGTGAGTGAGTTTTACTGCACCTTTAGAACCAACACCAGATGGAATAGAACTAAAAAGATCAGTAACAAGTTCTTTAAGTTTTGAGCGAACAGTTTGTTCAGTTAAATTTGAACGAAGTAATCTAACTCCACAATTGATATCATATCCCACCCCACCAGGACTGATCATACCTTCTTCTGCATCCATGGCAGCAACCCCACCTACAGGAAATCCATAACCTTCATGACCATCAGGTAAAACAACACTATGACCAACTATACCAGGAATTGATGAAACGTTTCGTGCCTGCGTTATTGTTCTATCAGATAACATTTTCTGTAGTAATGGTTCATTAGCGTAGATTCTTACTGGAACTCTCATTCCAAGATTAGAATCAGTATCAATCTGGTATTGATTTTCTCCAATTTTTCTTGGAGTGTTAGAAGACATAAGTATCGGTAAAAATTTTCTTTCAATCCAATTTAAATCATCAGAAGATTTGGAAAAATTATTTTGATTGAATCAACAATCAAGCTAGAAATTAATGATCTAATTTATTTATGATAAAATAGATTCATGACATGTGGTAAGAATAAAGATAACAGATGAAGAAAAAGAAAAACAGGAAAAGGAACAGAAATTGAGAGCAAGTGCTTCCAGAGCTGCTAGGAGAAGTGGTAAGAGTATGAAAACAGAGGGAAAAGTCAGTAAGCAAAAGGCAAAGACAAAAGAATCTAGATCATCAAAGAAGGTTGCAACTGTTCGAAAGAGATCAAGAAGTTAAAAATTTAATCACTTAAGTTTGGTTAAATCAGAATAAATTATTCTTGAAAATAAAAAATATCATATTTTTTATGAAGATATCTTACAAGTTCCCTACATTTTCTCCAAAACTGTTTATATTCTTGATCAATCATAGAACGTCCATATTCAGAATAAAATCATCCAACAAAATCAGATTCTAATGTTCCAAAAACAAAACCAAGATGGAAATCTTCAGAAATTTTTACATCAAAATCTCGTTTTGGCTGCAAATCATTCCATCTGACTGATAAACCACTAAAAAATTCCTGTGTTTTTTCTAGTTTGAAAGGTGATTTTGTGATTTTTTTCGAAGCCCATTTAATCACTTGACTACTAATACAGGTTTCTTTGATTTGTGAAGTACATAGTTTGATGTACTACCTAAGAATATCTCTTTTGCCGCACCCATTCCTCTGGAACCAATAACTATTAGATCAAAATTCTTTTTCTGAGCAATATCAACTATTCTTTTTCTCTCATCACCGTATGATACCCTATCAAAAAACAAGATTCCTTTTTTGGCAGCCACTAATTTTGCCTTTTTCATGATTTTTTGAGCATGTTCTAAAAGAATTTTCTCCAGTGGCGTAATTTCATCATTTGGTCTTGGTTTAGTTATTCCCAATACATACAAACCAGTAATCGTTGCATGACATTCTCTTGCCATGTGAATAGCTGTATCAAGACCACGAAATGAATTAGAAGAACCATCTAAAGGAACAAGTATTTTTTTTATTTTAATTGCCATAAATAAAATGCCTTAATTTTTAATTTAAAGATAATTGGGATTATCTAGTATGATTTTCAAGTTTGATATTCTAGAAGATTCAAATATACAATTAGACGTTATATCTTGTAAAATGGTAGATGCAAAAACTATGACTATTGCGGATGTTATGACAAAATCGGTAATTTCTGTAAATGCTACAATGACTGTGAATGAAACTGCAAAAATGATGGAAGATGTAAAAGTAGGAGCTGTCATCATCATGGAAAACAACACACCTGTAGGAATTGTCACAGACCGAGATTTTGCAGTAAAAGTTGCATCTCATGCATATCAAATCAGTGAACCTATAAAATTAATTATGTCGTCACCTCTAGTTTCAATAAATTCTGATGAATCAGTTAGAAGTGCTGCAGATCTTATGCACGATAGAAAAATAAGAAAATTACCAGTTATCAAAGAAGGAGAAGTGATTGGGATTATTACCGCATCTGATATTGTTAATTTATTGGCAGTTTGTGTAGAAGACGATGTAAGAGATATGTACTTTCATTCTGTTGCAAAAATTTTCACAAACTATAGTCCATACAATTAGAAGAATCATGGTAATTCCAATAATCATTCTTGTATCAATTCCAGTTTTTCTAGGAATTGTCTACGTAGCGCCTTTTGAACAACCAGAAGAAATAGAAACAGAAGAAATTCCTGAAGAGCCTGATGTGAGTGTTTTATATTTTATTTTAATGGGAATCTGGACACTTTATCTGATTAAAATCATATTTCAAATAAAAAAAGGCACTTTCAGAACTTCTCAGAGATACTAAAATGAATACAACACCATACTGGAGAAAAAATGTGTGTTCTGATTGTAAGAGAATGAAATGTCAGAAAGGCTGTCTATGTGATTGTCATCAATTACGAGATAGAATTGACTAAAAATTTAGGAGTAGATTTATTTTCCATGTATAAAGAATAGAAACATTGGCAATTTTACCTATTGATAATGGTCGTTATGGCACCAAAGAAATGATGGAAATTTTTAGTGAACAAAAGAAAGTAAATTATCAATTAGAGATAGAAGGTGCAGTAGCCATTTCCCAAAGCGAGATAGGAATGATCTCAAAAAGTATTGGAAAAGAAATTCATAGAATAGCAATATCTGGCAAAATCACTGCAAAAAGAATTAAGCAGTTAGAAGCAAAAAGTGATCACGATACAGCTGCTTTGGTAGAATCACTTAGTGAGAAATGTTCTAAAAATACAAGACCTTGGATTCACTATGGTCTTACAAGTAATGACTTAGTAGATACAAGTAATTCAATGCAGATGAGAGATGCATTACAAATTATTGAACCCAAAGTTGCAAAAATTGCATCAGTTCTTGCTAAAAAAGCTGTGAAATATTCAAAGATTCCAGCAGTAGGAAGAACACATGGTCAACATGCAAGTATCATTTCATTTGGATTAAAATTTGCAAATTGGGCTGCAGAGATGGCAAAGCACATAGAACGAATTGAAGAGATTAAGAAAAGAATTTTGATTTGTAAAACATTAGGTGTTGTAGGTACAGGTTCACTCATGGGTGCAAAATCACTTGAAGTACAAAAAAGGACTGCAAAGCGATTAAAATTATTTCCAGCAGAAGTAACGACACAAGTGGTTCCCAGGGAAAGATATGCAGAATATGTGTTTGAATTGGCATTAATTGGTGCTACTTTGGAAAAAATTGCAATAGAGATTAGAAATTTACAGAGAACAGAAATTGGGGAGGTTGCAGAACAATTCAAGAAAGGACAGATGGGGAGTAGTGCAGTTCCTGTAAAAAGAAACCCAATAAAAAGCGAACGAGTTTCATCATTATCAAAGCTAGTAAGAAGTCAAGTTGCATTATCTTTTGAGAATATATCATTATGGCATGAACGAGATCTTTCCAATTCAGCAAATGAGAGATTTGTTATCCCAACAGTATCCATTCTAGTCGATGAAATGCTGGAAACTATGACTAGGATTGTTTCAAACTTGATGGTAAATGAGAAAAGAATTGTGGATAACCTTTACATTACAAAAGGGCAAATCTTTGCGGAGTTTGTTTTAGAAGCACTTATCAAAAAAGGTATTCCAAGATTTGTGGCATACAGAGACGTTCAAAGAGTTGCATTTGAGGCAAATGACAAAGGAATGTTTTACAAGGATGCAATAAAAAAAGATAAAGCATTTTTCTCAAAGTTAACTGACAAAGAGATTGATTCAATATTTTCACCCGAGAAACATCTTGGTGCGTCACCTGCAATTATTATTAATGTAAAAAAATTGGTTGAAAAGACAGTCAAAAAAATTATCTAGTTTTTAGCAAGGCCTTATGGATTTTTGACCCGTATTGTAATGCCTTCTTTCTTTTTGTACAAGAAATTTCTGGAACATTAATTTCACTTGCCAATTTTCTTATGATATGTTTACGATATAGATCGTTAGAATCATGGATTTTCTCAGATATTGGAACAGTCTTTGCATAGTCAATGAATTTTGAAGATAGTAAGGGTTGGAGAATTTTGACTCCAAATTCAGATGCAATCAAATTGACTGCCTTCATCATTTTGAGTTCATTGTCTAATTTTGTAATCATAACTTCACGAATTTGTGATTCTCCACCTGAAAATGCTTCTCTATATGCATTATAACCACAAAATAATTCATCTATTCCGTTAGCAGTAATCACAGTATCAAGTTCTAGACTTTTTGCCAGTTTTGAAACATAATGAAATGCAATACAATTTTCATTCCACGATAAATTTTCGGTCTCAATTTTTTCATGAATTTTTGAGGAAACTGAAGGAAATGTTTCTGAATCAATCTCTAGAATATGATGAGAGTAACTTAGATGTTCATTGACTTCTTTTGCAAACAAAATATCATGAGATTCAGGAAAACCAATTGTTAATAGTGTGATTTCATAATTCATATCTGAACAAATTTTTGAAATTAATGTGCTATCAACACCACCTGAGAATGCAATTCCAATTTTCTTTTCTTTTACAGTTTCAGAAATTGAATTTTTGATTTGCTTAAATAATTCCCTATTCATTTCATTCATTTCTTTCACTTTTTAGAATATACTGGATGGGTAATGAATCATCCCCTAATTATTTAAAATAGTTTTTTGTTTCAAATCTTATTGGGGTTAAAAATTGGCTGTGAATGCTCAGAGTGTGTTTGTCAAGAAAAATTTGAAATGATTGAAACTGAAGAACTTATCAATCTAATACAACATGGAAGATTAAATCAAGAACAAATCTCATTCTTAAAGAATAGAGTGGTAAGTAGAATTTGCAAACAATGTTTTCTTGGAGAACATGATCATTAATGGACTTTACACATCTGAACGCATTGAAACTTGATTTCCTACAGAATGATGAATGCCAACAACTAATTCTAAATGAGTAGTAATAACCATCAAAGTTTCACAGGATAGACATAGAACTGATGGAACATAGTCTGCATTTGCTTCAGAAGGACCAACAGTCGCTAAAACTGCATCATTTTTTAGTTCCAATCCACCACAATTCACACATGTGGTAGGTCTTTGCGGTACGTGTTTTACTTTAGAGATGTAATAGTGAACCAATACAAAAAAACTACCATAAGGTGATTCTTAAATTAAATGGTTATGTTTTTGCTGCAACTGGAAACATTTCAAAAACCACTCGTTATGCAATTATATTTGAAAAATTAACTTAAAATACTCTTTAATGATTAAATAGTAAAGAAAATATGGAAATTACTTCAGTTGACAAAAAAGAACTTGAAATGATATTAAATATTGTAATTAATCAGATTCCATCTTATACAAATATGGTTAATTCTTCAAGAGAGAATTGGGATGTAAATTCTGATGATTGTATTTTTGGAATGGTTTACCATTCATTTATTGCAAAATCAACAGAATATCTAAAAAATAAGCAAACAGATATTGAGAAAGACGCGGACATTGAGTCATTATTTGAAATAATGAATTCAGCATCAGAAGTGTTTAACAATAAAGTTGCAGATATAAAACAAGAGGTAGTCTCTTCGTCTAACTCTTAATCCCAATTAATGAAGAGATTTTTCATGAATCTATTAATTTAACATGATTTCTAAAACAGTATGATGAGATTATCACAATCAGAAATTGATGAAGAATTAAAAAAATTAGAAGGTTGGAGCATAGTAAAGGAAAAACTTCACAAAGAATTTCAATTTGAAAGTTTTAAACATGCATTTGGTTTTATGACTAGGGCTGCCCTAGAAATAGAAAAGATGAATCATCACCCTGAATGGTTAAACATTTACAACAAAATCACTATTGAATTAACAACTCATGATGCTGAAGGCATTACAAAAAATGATGTTAATTTAGCCAAAATTCTAAATTCTTTATTTTAAGTTAAAAAAGCAATTTTTAGGCACAATCATTACAGAATTTATATTATATCCAAATTCAGATGACTTCACATGGCTACAAGTCCTACAATTCTGGATTCAGATTTTAGATATATCGACAAAAAAGGAAATTTGCTTCGAACAAGAACAGAGTTGACAGTTGCACAAATGCTTGCTTTTCTTGAAGAAGAATATGACTATAATTATAAAATTACATTAAAGAACGGAAGTGAGGTTACGGTTGATTTTAAAACAAAAAAGGGTTTGATCGAAGTAATAGATAATGAAGAAGACATTGAAAAATACAAGCAAATCAAAGAAGACTTTCCAGAAAACAAAGTAATGGCAATGGGACATGCAAAATATGTTGCACAAATTAAGGAATTACAAGATGTAGTATTTTATGATAAAACTCCACAAACAGGTTCTATATTTTTAGAAGATGCATCGTTCTCATTTGATTATGCACACATACTACCTCTGGTTGAAAAGTGCTCCATATTACATGGACATACATCTTCAGTAATGGTTGAACTAGTAGGACAAATGAAAGATAATTTATTGTTGGATTTTGGGGTTGCAAAAAAAATTATCAAGGAAGTAGTTAACATATTTGATCACAAGTTTTTCATTAACAGAAAATACCTAAAGAAAGAAGATAATTCACATTATATAATTTCATTTGAAGGACCTAAAGGAATGTTTGAATTACAAGTTCCTAAAAATACAACCTATCTTTTAGAAGGCGAAGCAACAGTTGAAAATCTTTCAAGTGAAATTATTAAATTGTTAGCTCCCAAAATGCCATTAAATGTAGAAGCAGTAGGTGTTTACATCTATGAAGGTTACAATAAAGGTTCTCATGTAATTTCAAATATTTCAAGATAGTTAAGAAATGGACCCAAAAATTTCAGAAAAAGCATGGAATCCAGAATTAGAAAAAATAATTCTAAAACAATGGGAAGATGAAAAAATTTTTGAATTCACACCTCAAGAAGATAATTTCACAATAGATACTCCACCCCCATATCCTTCAGGTAGACCATGGCATATTGGGGCTGCAGCACATTATTCACAAATTGATATGATTGCACGTACAGCCAGAATGGCTGGTAAAAATGTCTATTTCCCAATAGGAATTGACAGGAATGGACTTCCAGTAGAATTGTACACTGAGAAAAAGCACAAAATTAGAATGAGAGAAACAGATAGAGGGGAATTTTTGAATTTGTGTAGAAATGCTCTAGACGATTTAGAAGCTGAAATGATTCTTATCATGAAAAATCTTGGAATCAGTGGAGATTTTGCAAATTATTATAGAACAGATTCAGAGGAATACAGAACTCTTACACAAGCAACATTCATTGAATTGTGGAAAAAAGGTCAGATATATCTTGCAAATAGACCAAACAACTACGATTGGGTATCAGGTACAACTATTGCAGATGCAGAAATAATTTACCAAGATTTACCAACAAAATTAGTTTACATGAAATTTAAAATAAAAGATACTCAACAAGAAATAATCATTGCAAGTACAAGACCAGAATTGATTTGTGCATGTAAAACAATTATTGTTAATCCAGAAGATGAAAGATATACACAATATATAGGAAAGAAAGTCATCATTCCCATAACAAATGCCGAAGTTGAATTAAGAACACATCATTCAGCTCAGCAAGAATTCGGTTCAGGTGCAGTAATGGTATGTAGTTATGGTGATCAAAATGATGTTGCATTATTTAGAGAATTAGAATTAGAAGAGATTGTTGCAATTGGACTTGATGGAAGAATGACAGAAGCTGCGGGAGAATATACGGGATTAAAACCGAAACAAGCTAGAACAAAAATTATTGAAGATCTAGAAACTAACGGATATGTTGAGAAAATCGAAGACATTGTTCACAGAACACCAGTGTCTGAGAGAAGTAAGACTCCAATTGAAATCATTCCCATGGAAGAATATTATCTTAAACAGAAAGAATCAGTTGAAAAAATAAAGAAATTAGGACAAGAGATTACATTTTATCCAACAATGCATAAACAAATCTTGATGAATTGGCTTGAGTCTATCAATATTGATTGGCCTATATCAAGAAGAAGATACTATGGAACTGAAATCCCAATATGGTACTGTCAAAGCTGTTCAGAACCCCACGTTCCTGAGCCTGGAAAATACTATAGACCTTGGGATGAAAAGTGTCCAATTAGTAATTGTACAAAATGTAATTCTACAGAATTTGTTGGTGAAGAGAGAACATTTGATACGTGGATGGATTCTAGTGTATCTCCCTTATTTGTTAGCAAGTTTAACAGAGATGAAGAATTTTTCAACAAAGTTTACCCTGCAACAATTAGACCTCAGGCAAAAGACATTGTTAGGACATGGTTATACTATACTCTTCTAAGATGTGAGCAACTTACTGGAAAGAAGCCATGGTCTGAGGCATGGGTAATGGGATATGGGCTTGACGAAAAAGGAATGAAAATGAGTAAGAGTAAAGGAAATGCCATAGATCCTTTGCCTGTAATTGAAAAATTAGGTGCAGACACTTTTAGATTCTGGAGTGCTAGTGAAATTAATCATGGTTATGACTTTAGATGTAATGAACAAAAAATTGAATCAACCAAAAAATTTCTAAGTAAGTTATGGAATGTATCCAGATTCCTATCTAGCTTCCCAGTAATTGGATCAGGAATATTAAATGCATCAGATAAATGGATTTTATCAGAATTAGATAAGCTTGTAAAAGAATGTAAAAAAGGATATGAGGAATACAACTTTTTCATTCCTGCAATAGCTATTAGAGAATTTACATGGAATGTGTTTGCAGCCCATTATATTGAGATGGTTAAAGCAAGAGCTTATGGAATTAATTTTTCAGATGAGGAAAGAGATGGTGCGATATTTACTCTACATAAAACATTATCAACAATTTTAAAATTATTAGCACCAATTACACCATTCATTACAGAACACCTTTGGAAAGTTTTGTATTCAAAAGAAAGTATTCACAAACAAAAACAAGTTGAAGCTGAAAATATTGAAGAACAAAACAACATTACGAAAGAAATCACCGAATTTAATTCCAAAGTATGGAATGAGAAAAAATCTCATAGTTTATCATTAAAAGATTCAATCCAGGTAGAAATTCCTGAAATTCTAGAACCATTCAAGAAAGATTTGAAATCTATGCATAATTTGGCTGATTGAGACTAAATTATATCAGCATTATTCCATTTGTGATGAGATATTGAATTCCTTGTACAAATGCGTCATCATCTATTGCTCCTTCTGCCCACCATCCAGCATTATTCTTAATCCAGGATGGAATTTCTTTACCAGATGACTCTCCAGATTCAGTTTGTGGTATATTCATAATTGCTTCATTAATTAAATATTGAATTCCTTGTACAAATGCGTCATCATCTATTGCTCCTTCTGCCCACCATCCAGCATTATTCTTAATCCAGGATGGAATTTTAATTTCAGATTCAGTCGAAAAAGGATTAAGGGCATCAGTTCCAATGATATCGATTACTGAATCTCCACCAAAGAATGGAATTATGAGAGTTCTAGAATTTGAAGAAGATTCTATTTCTGCATAATCGGTTTCAAAACCATCAACTAAAATGAAAAAAATATCATCGGTTGATTCAAATTTTGCGTCCAATAGATCTCTCGGAATTGTAATTTCTATTGTACCATCATCAGTTGTATCCATAGTTATGAGTAATTCAATAAAATCAGGATCTAGGAAAATTGATTCAATTATTCCATTTTCAATGTTATAATCAACATCAAATGAATCAACAATTTTTGTACCCGATTCACCAAAAGAAAATTGTAATGATGGTGGAATCAAAAGCAGAGTGAATACAAAAGCAAAAAAACACAGAGAGGATTTAGTCATTTTTTTACCCTTCAGTAAATCCTATTTTTTCAGATAAGTTTACAGTATGTTCTTTATCTGTTGAGTCATCTGTTGAGTCATCTGTTGAGTCATCTGTTGAGTCATCTGTTGAGTCATTTGTTGAGTCATTTGTTGAGTCATTTGTTGAGTCATTTGTTGAGTCATTTGTTGAG
>JBHHVV010000036.1:0-15112 GCA_046754445.1 Candidatus Nitrosopumilus sp. | reverse complement strand
AATACTATATTGACAGATATGAAAATGAACCAAGTTACAAATCTTGGTTTGATTCACAATTTCCTAATATGTCCATTTACAATGTTTTAGGATATGCAAATCCTGTTGATGTGCCTGATTGGATAAGAAATAATGCTGAATGGTGGGCGACAGGAACAATTACAGATTCTGTATTTGTATCTGGAATTGAATACATGTTGGAAAATAATATTATAATGATTTCTTCACTTCCTCCACCTGACAATCTATCTGAGGATGAAATCCCTGATTGGATACGTAATAATGCACATTGGTGGTCACAAGACTTGATTTCTGAAGATGAATTTGTTAATTCTCTAAAGTTTCTCATTCAAAAAGGTATAATCACGATAAACTAATTTTCATTTTAACAAATGATTTTAATTCTATATTGATTTACAATAAATGGGTTGAAAGCAACATTTGGTGCAGGATGTTTTTGGCATGTCGAAGATTTACTAAATAAAACTAAAGGTGTAAAATCTACTAAGGTGGGATATATTGGAGGGAAATTACCAAATCCCACATACGAAGAAGTTTGTACTGATAAAACAGGGCATGCTGAAGCAGTAGAAGTAGAATATGATCCTGATGAAATATCTTACAAAGAACTTCTAGATGTTTTTTGGAATAATCATAACCCTACAACTTTGAATCGTCAAGGTCCTGACGTGGGAATTCAATATCGCTCTGCAATTTTTGTTCATGATGAAGAACAAAAAATTATTGCAGAAAAATCTAAAGAAGAATTAGAAAAATCTAGACAATATGAAAATCCTATTGTGACTGAAATTGTTCCAGCACCCACATTCTATAAAGCTGAAGAATACCATCAAAAATATTTTAAAAAACACGGATTTTCTTGATATTATTTTACAATAACTACTGGTATCTTGGATGTGTGTATGACATAATTTGATGTACTTCCAAAAAATATTTCTTTAGCAGAACTTCTTCCTCTAGAACCAATTACTATCATATCAAAATGCTCTTTCCCATGTGCTAATTTTATGATGTTGTATCCACTCTCTCCTCTCATGATTTTCTCTTTGAATACAATTCCATTCTGTGCTGCCAATATTTTGGCATTCTCCAAAATCTTCTTAACTTCTTTATTGAGTGCTTTTTCTACTGATGCCACCCCTCTAAATTCTGAATGTGGAGGTGCATAAATTGAGAAAACTCCTGTTATGATTGCTCCTGACTGTCTGGCTAACGTTATTGCCATTTCCAGTCCTCTCTCTGAGTTTTTTGAACCATCTAGTGGAACCAAAATTTTTGAAATTTTCTTTTTTATCACATAATTTGGCTATTTTTGATGCTAAAAAAGATAGTTGCTTTTCTCATTTTTTGGATCGTCCTAATTGCAAATGCCTTTGATCGCTAAATTCACTATACTTATCTACCGAAAATTATTGACGCTAAAATAATGCAAGAAAATTTCTTGAAAATTGATGGACATAAGATTCGTTATTTAGAATCTGGTGATTCAAAAAATAATTTAGTTTTGATTCATGGATTAGGTGCCTCTGCTGAAAGATGGTCTAATGTAATTCCTCATTTTTCTAAAGATTTTCGTGTGTTCGTTCCTGATTTGATAGGCTTTGGATTAAGTGATAAACCTCTTGTAGATTATACTCCCGAATTTTTTTCAGATTTCTTAGAAAAATTTTTTGCTCAAACTGGAATTTCACGCCCTAATCTCATAGGCTCCTCACTAGGTGGTCAAATTGCAGCAGATTATACTTCTACTCATTCTAATGAAATTGAAAAACTCATTTTAGTTTCTCCTGCAGGATCTATGAAACAATCTACTCCTGCACTAGATGCATACATTATGGCTGCATTGTATCCTAGTGAGCAAACTGCAAAAAACGCTTTTGAACTAATGGAAGGTTCAGGAGAAGAAATTCCTCCTGAAATTGTTAGTGGTTTTGTAGAACGAATGCAATTACCAAACGCCAAACTTGCATTCATGTCAACGGTTTTGGGATTGAAAAATTCTAAATCTATCACAACAAAACTTGGCTTCATTTCTACACCTACATTAATTATTTGGGGGTCAATCGATCCTGTGATTCCAATAGAACATTCTCAAAGTTTTATTTCTTCAATTCAAGACTGTCGCTTTTTTAGAATGGATGGTTGTGGTCATACTCCTTATGTTCAAGACCCAACTACATTTGCTCTTAAAGCACTAGAATTCCTACAAGGTGCATAGAGCACTTAAATACCACATAATTCCTATTGTTACCAATGACTGGTAATCAAAACCTTTATGATCCAAGTGAAATGTTCAAATCCTGGATTCAAAAAAGTGGACGTGCTCAAGCAGAATTTATGAAAAATTTTGGTGCTTTGATGTCAAATCAAACCAGTAAAACATTCGATCCTTTAGAGGCTCTAAAAGGAGTTTCTGAAAGCACTAGACAAGCTCAATCTAACATGATGGAAAACATGTCATCAATGCAAAACAAAAGCATGGATACTATGTTTAACATCGGACAAATGCTTCCATCCTTCATGAATTGGGGAGCTTACAAAACTACCATTAGTAGTAATGGAAGAATCTCAATCCCTGAAGCTGAGCGTAATGCGCTTGGCTTAGGAGATGGTGACTTGGTACAAGTCATTATCCTACCAATCGCAAAAAAATCAAAAAATAAGGAGGTGAAACAATGAGTAAAAACGAAACAACAACAGGAAATTCCAAAGATGTATTTTCAGCATATCAAGAAAATGTTGACAAACTCTTCGATGGCATTAAACAATCAGTACCACAGTATCATCAATCAATTACTAATGTACAACAGGAATACCTACAAGCATATGAAAATGTAATAGACACAACTATCACATTACAAAAAGAATATGCAAAGAAAGCCGGTATGGCAGCAAACATTCCTGAAGCAACACTAAAAGTAATTCATGATACAACAGAAGAATTTGTAAAGGCAGCATCTATACAAAACCAAGTAGCACTTGCAACTATCGACGCAACACAACAAAATATCAAAACATTCAACGATAATGCAAAGTCATTTGCTGATCTGAACAGAAACATTCTACAATCCTGGATTTCTGCATTCGCCACAAAGAATAACTAGTGGTATTTTTTATTTTTTTATTTTTTTATGATCTTTCAGCTAACCATTGACCTAGCTCGGGCAAAACTTTCTTTTGAGACAGCGAACTTGCTATCATCCCAACATGTCCTGTAGGGTACATTCTCAAAGTTTTATCTTCACTTCCAATTGCATAGTGTAGGGGCATGCTGCATTCAGGTGATACCAAATGATCTCCTACTGCAACTTGAGTAAATACTGGCATGTTGATTTTTTTCAAATCAATTAATTCTCCCTCAATATGCATCTTATTTTGAATAAGCAGGTTGTCCTGATAGATATCTTTGATCCATTGTTTGAATAATTCTCCTGGGATGGGAGGAGTATCGCCTAACCATTTTTCCACTCTGAGGAAATTGTCTACAAATTTCTTGTTATCTATATTTTTGAAAAATTTGACATATTTTTCAATTCCTTGTTCAAATGGCTTTAGAACCGAAAAACAATAGTACATGAATTCTGGAGGCATATTTCCAATGGTTTCAACCATTTTATCTACATCCATATGTTTCGCAAGATTGCTGATTACCGTTGTATCGCGCCATCCATCAATAACAGGTGCTGTTGCGATATAGTTTTTCACACTTTCTGGATGTAATGATGTGTATGCAGTAGCAATTGTAGCACCTGTGCAATATCCTTGCAATGAAATTTTTTCAGAAGATGATTCGTTTTTGATATACTCTACATACGAATCTAGATATCCATTTACATAATCATCAAAGTCAAGATACTTGTCCATGCTAGTGGGAGTTCCCCAATCTAACATGTATACGTCAAATCCTTGTTGAAGTAAATTTCTCACCCAACTTTTCTCAGGTTGGATGTCAAGTATGTGAAACCGGTTAATCAATGCATAAGAAATCAATAAAGGAGTCTTGTGTTGTTTTTCTGTTATTGGTGAATAGCGCAATAATCTTGTTTTATCCATTTCTTGAACAACATCGTGTGGTGTCACCTCTAAACTAATTTCATCTGGTGCTGAAACTAATTTTGGGGCTTCAATTACATTCTTGCTAAATTTTAAAACCTCTTCAATAATTTTAGGATCTATATTTGATTCACTTTGCATTTTTCCCCATCTCTTTTTTCTTTAATTCTAATTCTAGTTTAGAGACTCGCTTCTTTAAAGTGTGAATCTCTTTGTACACCTCATCTATCTCTTCTTTACTTGGAAGATTTACTGATTGTAAAATTACATTGGTAATGTTATTCCAATGTTTTGTCAATTCAAGTTCTTTTGAAACTAATTTCCCATAGTTTTCCCCAAATTTACTAGAATCAAATAATTCTGTAAAATCATTATCAAAAATATCTATCCATATTCTTTTGAATGCCTCTATTTGTTCTACATCTTGAGGTACTTCTGGGGCCTTTAGATTTACTTTTTTTTGGGCAATTCCCCAGGTATCTGAAAGTTGTTTATAATATTCAGTTAAGTGTTGATTAAATTCCATCAAACCTTCATTTATCTCAATTAATTCAGTTGAGATCTTCTTTGAATTTGCAGCAAATGCCCTCATAGGACCTGTAGATGTTAATGCTTGAGGTTTACTTGACATCAAATGCATGATGTCTGTCCAAAATAACGACAGGTGTTTGTAATAATCTGTAATATCTTTTGTAGATTTTGATTGCACACCTATCTGATGACACAGCTCGCAATAAATAGATCGCTTGTTAATTTAGACTAATGAATAATGTTGAAGATCTTGAAAAAATGTGTCAAAAAATCATCAAATTACATCCTAAAATGCGTTCTGCTAGACTCATCAATAGTAGAGGACATTTGATTGCAGGTGGAATGAAAGAAGGATTATTTTCACTTGAAACCCAAAAACAAGATGAAATGATGTTCATGGAGCTTGCATTGCGTGTAAGGATGAGGCATGAATTTGATAAAGAATTTGGTCAAGTTCATTTTTCAATGTCTTATAGGGATAAAGTAATTGTCATGAGTTTTCCATTAAATAACGATAATGTATTCTTGCTGTCATGTGAAAAAGAGATTGATTTTGGTAAACTTCCATTTAAGATACTCAAAATTTTGGAACCTCTAAAAAAAACACCTACGAAAACATTCTAATCATAACAACTTAATTCTACTTTCCCAAACCCATTTCATGATTTCAAAACAAGACGTAGATTGGATTGAAATTGAATCTTTAATTGAAATTCTTGCTAAAAAAATTTTAAAATTACCTAGAACTTTTTCTAGTATAACAACACTTAGTAGAGGTGGATTAGTGCCTTCACGTTTACTAGCTGATCATTTGGAAATTAAAACCATTCTTGTCGACAAAAAGAAAATCTCTTCAAACTCTTTGTTCGTTGATGATATTTTTGATACTGGTGATACTTTTAAGAAAATCATTCCAAAAGTTGATGTTCCATCAAAACTAGTTTTTGTTACCTTGTTTGCAAGAAAAGGAAAAAAATATCCAAAACAACTCATGTATGCTAAAAAAACAGACAATCATGCATATGTTGTTTTTCCATGGGATAAATTGGAGTTTAATAGAACTAGGAAATAATTAGTTCATACAGCTAGGACTTTGTCCTTCGTGCCTTTTCTTAAAATCTCTGATTAATTCATTTTTTATTTTTTCAAAATTTTCTTCCTTCCTGAATCTAAATCTTGTTGCCTTTGAGACACATCCTTCAGATAGTGTTTCTATGACTGTTTTTTTCATATTTTCAGAACCTCCAATATGTAAAATTTTCATTGACTTGTGCATCATATACACTCCTGGAGTTTCTGGAATTTTAGCAAGCATTTCTTGATTGTGGTCTAACCATTCAGACCAATCATTTTCTGACATTTTAATCGTTTAGCATTTTTCTTAGACCTGCACATCTGTTTCTAATTGTTACCTCGGTAACTCCTGATGCCGTGGATATGTCTTTTTGTGATTTTACTTCTCCTGTGCTAATACATGCAAGATATAATGCAGCCGCTGCAATTCCCATGGGGTCCTTTCCTGCAACCATGCCAATTTTCTTAGCCTGATCTAAAATCTCAATTGCTTTTCGTTTACTTTTCTCGCTTAGCTCAGCTATACTTGCAATTCTGGAAACTCCTTTGACTGGGTCAACTACTGGCATTTTCAATTCCAATTCTCTGAAAATTAACCTGTAGCATCTTGCTACATCTTTTCTTCTTATGTTGATTCCTTTTGCAATGTCATCTAGTGTTCTTGGAGTTTCTGTATTTCTACAAGATGCATAAAGACACGCTGCAACTAATCCTTGAATTGAACGACCTCTGACTAATTTTCTCTCCATTGCTTTTCTGTAAATATAAGCTGCCTTCTCAACTACCGCATCTGTTAACGCTAGTTTATCTTTTAGTTTATCCATTTCGTTAAGTGCCTGTCTTAGATTTCTGTCTGCAGAAGAATGTGCTTGTGTTCTGCTATCCCAGGTTCTTAATCTTTCAATTGAACTTTTTACACTTGCAGATAATGGCTTTCCTGTTGAATCTTTGTTTGCAGCTCCAATAACTGTTGACAAACCCATATCATGCATTGTAAGTGATGTTCCGGCACCAACTCTTGTCCTATTGATTTCATCATTTGAAAATGAACGCCATTCTGCACCTGTATCTGCAATTTTATCGGTTACCACTATTCCACATTTACTGCAAAATAGTTCTCCTGTGTCTTGATCTGTTACCATTTTTTTATTTCCACATGATGGACACTTTGGTCCTGAAATCATTGTATTTTTAAGCATAATCAGATACATTCGCATTATTACCTTATTATCCATTTTACCTATTTTCTAAAGGTTAATTGTGTGTAGGTCAAGCTAACACTTGTTCTAGTTTTTTAGAATATGATCTTGTTTTTGACTCTAACTTAGAAGACAATATGCATATGATGGTGAAAATGATGGATACATTATGTTGGTTTGATCTTCTACATGTTTCAATCCTATAGAGTGACCCAATTCATGTGTCATGATTGTCTCAACACTATCTACATCATATAATTGAAAACTTCCATCACAATTATAATCTCCCAATGTAACTTCTACTATGCCTTTACCAAGATGTGCATGTCCTAGAACTCCTTCTCCAATATCTCTGACTACCCAAGTAACCCAAACATTTGCTTCATGTTTTTGATTTGTAATTTCAAATTTTATTTCCGCATTCTGATTATTTGTGTTTAATTCTTGTCCTTCCCAAAAATCTAATGAGTTTTGCAATGTACTGACATGATCTAGTGGAAGTCCTGATGGTTGTTCATTGATGAATACTTTGTATGTGATTATGTATGTATCATCTATTATTTCATATGTTGGATCAGGAAAACTACTGGAAGCTTTTTTGACTTCTTCCTCAAAATTCCATTTAACATAATCTCTGAGGAATTTCTTTATGACATCTTGACTTGGATTGGGAAATTCTATGTATCTTTTTTCTTTAGCAATGTTATTTGAAACATCTCTGAGATATTTTCCAAATAAATAAAATTCATAATCTAATTCGTCTTGAGTTAATGTTGTATCTTGAATACTGACTGTGATAATTCCTTTTTCTATCATGTATTGAATGCCCGAAACAAACGCATCATCATCAATTTCTTCGTCTGCCCACCATCCTGCATTATTTTTTATCCATCCTGGAATCTCCTTGGAAATATCTTGTGTTTCAGTAACTGGAATTTGAAGAATCTTGTTATCTATTAGAAATAGTAATGCAGAAACAAATTCATCATCATTAATATTTCCTTCTGACCACCATTTTGCAATTGGTTTTATCCATCCTGGAATTACCGTGATGTATTGTTTTTCTAACCCCTTTGGCTTTTCTGTTGGAGTATATGGATATTTTTTAATGACTTTTTTGATAAATTCTTTGTAATTATTAATAACAATATTGTTTGGTTTTTCCTCTGATGCTTTTTCAAAATATGACATTGATTCTTGGTATTCCCCAAGATTTCCAAATCCTACACCCATTCCTGTCAATGACAATGCATCATTTGGTCTATGTTGTAGTACTTTGAAAAATTGTTTTAGTGAATTAACATGATCATTAAGATTACTTTGTGCTATTCCTTTCATTTTTAGAGTTGAAATATTATTTGGAGCAATTTCCAAAATATCGTCATAGATTGCTATTGCTTGTTTGTAATTTCCATTATGAAAAAGATCAGAAGCTTGATTGAACATTGTTTCAGGATCATTATCTGATTGTGCATATGCAGTTCCTAAAACTGTTGAAGAACAAAGCAAAACCATGACTGAAATATTGATTTTCATTGTCTCTTTTTTCATATTTGTTGTTTTAGATATAATCTATTTCTATCTTATATTGATATGATCTCTTGTTTGCATGAATTGTGACTGTTAGAAAATCTTTAATTTATTCATGATTACGTGTTTTGTATTGACAAAAATTGGTGCTGGAGAAAAAATCTATGATTTACGTAAAAAAATTCAAGAAATCCAATCTGATTTGAATAAATTAGGAGAACCTGTATCTGAAATTCCTGAACTGATTACTTCTGCAAATCTATTACGATCAAATGAGTATCTTTCAAAGGCAAACGAAAAGAAAAATAAATTACTCTCTGCATATGCAGAATATTCTGAAACTCTGGAGGAGTTGTTATCATCTGTTTTTGATATTCAGCAAGATCTTAAAGAAATTCTAAAAGAACAATCATCTTTGATCTCCACTCCTAGGAAAAACTCGTCTAAGGCTAAAACAAAACCAAAAAAATCTAAAAAATAGTCCTATTTTGATAAATGAATTATATCTCCTGCTATGATTCTGCTTGTTTTATTTTTCTCTGAAACTATCAAAGCCCCATCTTCATCAATTTTTACTGCATTTCCCTTTATTTTGCCCTCTATCGTATCTAATTCTACTTTCTTCCCAATTGTAGATGACCTTTTAGTCCATTCTGAAATGATTTTCTTTGTTTGCTTTGTGTTGAGTAATTCATAAATTTTTTCTAATTCTGACAGAAATGATTGGACTAGTGAAATTGCTCTGACTTTCTTTTTTTGGTCTCTCAGCGAAGATATCCCATAAAAATTTGGAGTGTCTTTGAGTGTCTTTTCAATCTGTTTTACATCTACATCAAAATTAATACCAACTCCTAACACTAGACTTTCAATTTTATTTGATTCTAATGAAACATCTACTAGTATCCCAGCTACTTTCTTTCCTTTAATAGTCAAATCATTTGGCCATTTCAATTCTGGTGAAATCTTGAATGTTTTTTCTATTGCATAAGATAATGCTAGTGATGATGCAATTGGAAATAATGTTGTAATTGAAATATCAAACTTTGGATGTAAAATAACTGAAAGCCAAATTCCTCCTTTTGGCGATATCCACCTTCTTCCCATTCTTCCTTTTCCTCCCGTTTGTTCTGCGGCAATAATCACTACTCCGTCATTTACTGGATCTTTTGACATTTTTAATGCCTGATTTTGTGTGGAATCAATTGAATCAAAATAATACGCTTGCATTCCAATTTTTTTGGTCTTTAATCCTGTTGTAATCTCCCATGGCAAAAGTTCATCAGAATTTGACGTAAGCCTGTATCCAAGCTTTTGTCTTGATTCTACAGTGTATCCTAGTTCTTGGATTTTTTTGATGTGTTTCCATACTGCAACTCTGCTGATTCTAAGCACATCGCTCAAATCTTGTCCTGACAAATATTCGGTATCATGTGTTTGCAAAAATGTCAGCACTTTGACTAATCCCGGACTATCAAACGAATTATACATCAACTATACTTTGTTTTTATTTCGTCTATAAAATATACGCTAGAACCCTATATCAAAATCAAATCCGCCATCATCCATTCCGCTGTCCATTCCGCCATCATCCATATTTCCATCTCCTCCCTCTGGCATACTTTCTGCAGGAACATAATCTGACATTACCATACCCATCATACTGAACATCATTGAAAACATCATCATATCCATTACTCCAAAGAACATCATCATTGGCAAGAATGATTTATTGTCCTCCATTTCTTGTTTCATTTTTTCTTTATCTCCAGTTTTGTAAATTGCGGACATTTGATTCCATTTTGTTTGCAACTCGTGGATACGCTCATCTACTTCTTTGGAGCCTTTATCAGTAACTGCAATCTCTACCTTCTTTCCGAACCACCCTTTTTTCTCTTCAACCTGAATGAACCCTCTTTTTTCTAATCGCTCTAAAATGGAATTCAATTCTTCAGCATCTATTTGAGTTGTTTTTTGGATTTTGTCAAACTTTTTGATACCGTGTTTAATTGCACCTAAAACTATGACGTCTTTGGGTTCTGGCTCCATGTTTTTTATTGTGATTATGGGTAAAAAAATACTCTGTTTTAACATTCTTCAAAAATTATATTCTGCATGTGTTTAGCCTATTCATGGTAAAAGACGAACATACTGATGAACAAATTCGTGAAATTCTTTCTTTAAAAAAAGTAGCAGTTATAGGAATGTCTAAAAATTCTTCTAAAGCGGCACACTATGTGCCTCGATACCTTTCTGAAAACGGATATGAAATTACTCCTGTCAATCCTACAACTGATCAAATTCTAGGCAAAAAATGCTATGATTCTGTTTCAGAAGTTGATGAAGAAATCGATATAGTTGATGTATTCAGACCATCTGATCAAGTCCTGCCAGTAATTCAAGAAGCAATAAAGAAAAAACCCAAAGTTATCTGGTTGCAAGAAGGAATTCACAACTCAGAAGCTGAAGAATTAGCTAGAAAAGAAGGAATTCAAGTAATTTTCAATAGGTGTATGTTGGCTGAACATCAGAGATTATCCATATGACAAACTTTGAAAATTTTTACAATGACTTGCTTGATTTGGCAAAAAAATATGAACAAAATAACATCCCTCTAAAAATAGAACAGGATCTTGAAAATGATATCGTTAAAATCTTTGGAGAAAAAATTACATCGCTTTCAAGAGCTAAAAATGGCCTATCTGATGTAACTGAGCTTGCATATACGACAGCGGAGCATCATCCCTATTGGAATATTCTTTACAATTGCTCTGAAATTGCAAATAGTGTTTTAGATAAATGGAAAGACTCTCTATCTGAAGATGATTTGTCTGATATTGAATGGGCCATAAAAGAACTAAACCAAACACTTGAGAAAATCAAAAAGAAAAATCCTTCTCATTGCTAGGCAGAGATAAATATTCTGCACTGAGAATTATACTATGCCAATCAAGATTGGATTAATTGGTAAAACCAATACTGGAAAAACTACTTTCTTTAACTCTGCAACTTTATCATCTGAGGAAATATCATCTTATCCCTTTACTACAAAATCCCCTGTATCTGGTGTAGCACATGCAATCACATTATGTGTGCATCCCGAATTCAAAATCCAAGATAACCCTAACAACTCCAAATGTCTTGATGGCTGGAGATATATCCCAATAGAATTAATTGACTTGCCTGGTCTAATCAAAGATGCATGGAAGGGCAAAGGACTTGGAAATCAATTTTTATCCATTGCTGCCCAATCTGATGCACTACTTCACGTAGTTGATGCCTCTGGCGGAATAGATTCTACTGGAAAAATAACTGAAGTCGGTACTGGTGATCCTATTTCTGATTTTGCAGATATCGAAGAAGAGCTAATCATGTGGTATCATAAAATTCTTGAAGGAAACAGAGACAAGATCTCAAAATTAATCAAAAGCGGAACTGATATTTTAGATGCAATTACTGATCTTTATCGTGGCATTGGAGTAAACAAAGCTCATGTAAAAGAAACTTTTTTGGTAACTGAATTAGAGGAAAAAGATTTCGATGATTTTGACATGATTGACACCAAAAAATTTGCTTCTCATTTAAGAAAAATTTCAAAACCCACTCTTATCGTTGCAAACAAAGTCGATGTTGAGGGTGCAGACAAAAACTTTGCAAGACTACGGGAGCGTTATAATGACTCCATTGTGATTCCTGTTAGTGGTGACAGTGAATTCAGTCTTAGACGTGCGGAACAAAAGGGATTGATAAAATATTCTCCTGGTTCTGAGCAGTTTGAGATAATAAAATCTGAAGAACTAAATGAAAAACAAATCAACGCCTTAAATTTCATCAAAAAAGGAATAATGGGCGAATACATGCGAACAGGAGTTCAATTTGCAATCAATGTTGCAGTTTTCAAACTACTCAAAATGAATTCAATTTATCCTGTAGCTGATGAGACAAATCTTACTGACAAAAAAGGGCGAATTCTTCCAGATTTAATTTTACTAAAAGATGGTGCTACAATTAGTGACTTGGCTAAAGAAATCCATACTGACTTGACAAAGGGTTTACTTTATGGAAAGGATTTGAGATACAATTTGAGATTGCCTGTTGATTACCAACTAAGAGACAGAGATGTTGTATCTCTAGTCAGTGCTACAAAAAACAACTAATCTTTTTCTTCTTTAGAGTTAATTACATAATCTGGAGAATGATCCTTTTGGTACTTTGAGGTTTTCAAATTTTTTTGGTTGAATGATTTTTGCCAATATTTCTAATCCTTCTATTGTTCTTATACTAGGTTTACTAAAAAATGAATTTGCGTTTACCGCAAAAATTTGATTTTTCTTTACCGCTATTAGAGAATTCCATTCTTCATTTTCTTTTAATATTTCAGTGTATTCTAAAATTGTTCTTTTTGTGTCAAATCCACACGGCATCATGATGATAATGTCGGGTTCTGCATCTACTACTTCTTGAAACTCTAGTCGTCTAGACCGTTCGCCTGTTTTACTTATTAAATTGATTCCTCCTGCTAATTCAACCATTTCTGGAATCCAATGACCTGCAGTAAAAAAGGCTCGATCCATTCGATGGCTAGAACATTTGGCTTTTTATATTTACATTGTGTTTTAATATTTTCAATTCTTTTTTCGAGAGATGTGACTATTTCTTTTGCTTTAGACTCTTTTTGTAAAATTTTTCCTAAACTCATTACTGAATCTATTATTTCCTGCATATTGTGGGGATCCATTGAATGCAAAATCGGTTTTCTCTGAAGAATTTGAACTGCCTTGTTTACTTGGTTAGTATGTGCAGCGCATACCTCGCAAGTTTCTTGTGATATAATTAGATCAGGATCTGCATCTTTTAGATTTTTTTCATTTAAAACAAAAATATCTTTTTCGTCATTCAGTAATTGACAAGTTATCGTATCAATTTCTTTACTGCTTAATTTTTCCGAATCTATAACTGAACTAATTACCTGGGGTTTTGTAGTTGCTTCTTGTGGATATTTACATTCATGTGTAACTCCATAAAGATCGTTTTCCACTCCCAATTCATATAATAATTCAGTTGCACTAGGCAAAAAAGAAACAATTCTTTTTGACATTGTTTCAAATAGGCTTGGCAAGTTTTTAAATTCAATCATACACTATACTTATTTTGTGAAACCATATTCCTATAGAAATTATGGAAAAGAATAAGACAAAATCAAACAATGTGTCCACATGTGATCGTGAAAGAGAACACGAAGAATATGAGTAGATACAATTTACACACCATCAATATTCATTATCAGGCAAGTTAATAGGCTCAATTTAGTCATAATTTTCATTGTCTTCAAACTCTCAGGATATTCGTCGTTCTCTTCTAGCAAAATGGCATGAATCTTTATCCAAATATGGGAATCTATTTTCATCAGATTCCATCAGCGGAACCAGTCCTCCTTCAGTCTTTGTAGGTTCTTACAATTATCCCAAAGTCTTTGTTGGCCCAATAGTTCCTCCAATTCATGGAGATACTAGCTTACTTGATAGACCCGAGAAATGGACAGGAAAATCTCTTGAAGAGATTGTTAATTTTAGACTAAACTTGATTCGTGGAATTAAAAAAATTCCAATAAGTGAAACAGATGGAAGATACATTGAAAATCTTCAAGAAGTCACAATGTCTTCAAAACCAACTGATTCTGATTTGTCATTTACAAAATCTGCATCTTCTAATGTTTCTGTTGATGGTGAATGTGCTCCTTTTGGACCAATCGGAGAAATAAAATCTGCAAAATTTTCTGCAACATCATCTGTAAAATCCATTGAAAAAATATTCTATGACAAGGATCTTAAAGCACAAGATGCTGTACTGAATTTGTATAATTCTGGAATTGAAATTTCAAAAATCCAAAAATGTTTTAGCATTGGAATGCTGGGTCAAAAAAGAAAACTAGTCCCAACTAGATGGAGCATTACTGCAACTGATGATATTATTTCAAAATACATAACTGATGAAATTTTAGATTATGGTTTGATCGATTCGTGCAGAGTTTTTTCATATAACCATCTCGGAAATGTTTTCTCTGTGGTTTTATTTCCACATAGGTGGGTCTATGAAATGATTGAGGCTTGGTATTCTAATGGAATTTTGGGGTTTGGTTCTGATTTTGAGGATGCTCGTGGAATTGATCATCCTCCTGCAATTGCTGGTGCCTATTTTGCAGCAAAATTAGGCGTCGCAGAATATCTTTCCAGCAAGAAAATTCAGGCCGGTGTTGTAATTTTGAGAGAAATAAGACCAGAATACGCAATTCCTGTGGGTGTATGGCAAGTTCGTGAGGGTATTCGTGAGGCAATGAAACAGAAACCTGTCATTGCAGATAATTTTGAACAGGCATTACAATTAGCTTCAAACAAAATGAGTATTAGTAAATCTGAGTGGCTATCTCATGGAAATATTCTTACTTTGATGAGGCAAAAAACAATGTCTGACTTTTTTTAGTAGAGCATATTTTTGATTTAATTTTTGTGATAACATATGAAGCAAATTTTTTAGGTTGTGGATCTGAATAACATAAAAAGCATGTTTGACTAGTAAGGTATGTATTGTTAAATCTGAAGATGAGGGGTTAATTTCTGAAAGAATATGTCTTTAGAATCAATGAAGACTTTGGAAGTGCAAATATTCCAATTAAATTGGGATGGTTCTTCTTTTTTCTTATTTTTTTA
>JBHHVV010000035.1:0-15666 GCA_046754445.1 Candidatus Nitrosopumilus sp. | reverse complement strand
ATTGAACAAGGTTTATAAGCAATTTGGCGAGTACGTCAGCTTGAATGTCAGAGCTGGGGACAAAAAAGTCTGACGGTTTATCCCGAAGAGACTTTCTAAAGCTAATAGGTGCAGCAGGTACTGGATTAGCATTCGCTCCTTTTGTCCCATTTGGTAATTTTATGCCAAACCCCAGACAAGCATCTCTTGAAAAAGTTCCAGTAATTTTACCAGATGGAACTCAGGCAAATATCAATACATATCCAATTAATCACGGTGAAGTAATTACATATCCTGCAACTGGTGATGCAGCACTTGATGCAGAAGGATTTCGTAAATGGCAATTCATCAGACTCCCTGAAGAATTTGGTGGGGGGAAAAAAGATACAACTGCTATTCGAGCATACAGTATGATATGTCTTCATCTTTGGTGTTTATGGAAATATTGGCCAGATGAAGGTAGAAAAAGAGGCGAATGCCCTTGTCATGGAAGTATGTATAACCCTGTCACTGGAACAGCTTTTAAGGGTCCTGCATCAGTACAAGCAGCACCATCAAACACATTGCCACAATTAACTTTTGAAATAGATTCAGATGGTTTTGTATTTATCTTGCCACCAAAATTTGATGCGCACGCAAATGGAGTAATTGGATATGGCCGTTTCGCTTGAAAGAAGAACAGGAGCTGTTGGCTTCTTTTACTGGCTATGGGATGGAGTAGATAGAACTATCTTTACTGCAATCAAGTTTTCATTCCCTGCTAGATTTGTCAGTCCATTTGGATTTTTAGGAATGCTAACATTTGTTGTATTTATTATTCTAGGAGTTTCAGGCGCTCTTTTGATGTTTTACTATCAACCAATGTTGGATAGGGCGTGGGATAGTGTTCAATTCATTAATGATGAAGTTCCATTTGGTTTTCATATTAGGAACATCCACTATCATGGTTCCAATGCAATGGTACTCTTAGCTGTTCTTCACATGTATTATCAATATTTTAGTGGAAGATACAAAATTAGAAATGAAGTGTTGTGGATGACTGGTGTCATTCTTGGTGTTGTAACTATTCTTGAGGCATTTACTGGTTATGATGTAATTTTTAGTGAGAGGGCAGAACTTGCAATTAGTATTGCAGCATCTCTTACTACATCAATTCCTGTAGTGGGCCCGACAATTCGTGATGCGGCGTTAGGTAGTGGATTCTCGGACTTTGTGTTGAGATTCTATGCACAACATGTATTCTTGTTACCTATAGTAATGCTGGGATTGATGGCAGTTCACTTCCCACGATTCCTAGTATTTGATGTACCTATGGTCATGGCAATAGGTGGGGCCATTCTGATCACAGGCGGTGTTTTCCCAATTGATCTGGGATTCAAGTTTGAACCCACCGTCCCGCCTGGGGTAACTGTTCCTGAATGGTATCTTACAGGAATCTATGCTTTCATGAGAACACAGTATGACAAGTTTGTTACAGGATTGCTGTGGCCATTATTGTTCATTATATCCATAGTGCTAATTCCGTTCATTGATAGATACAAGAAATTCTCTTGGAGAGACAGACCAATTATTACTGCATTTGGAATTACTAGTCTTGCACAAATAATGGTGACCACTTATTGGGGATTCTATATCTCTCCTGATGTTTCTATACCCTTAGTACAACGTTTGGTAATTGACCCAATATTCTTCTATTCTACTATGGTCTTAATGGTGCCATTAGGTTTTGGATTCACTTACATGATGATTAAACTTGCTAATGAAGCAGAAAGAAAATCAAAAATTGCAAAAAGTACGGGACCGCAGAAGGTTGCCACCATCAGTCTTTCTGAAAAATGGATTAACTGGTTATTGGTAGCGTTATTGGCGTTCCAAGTATTCCTAAACATTGCAGCATATAATGCAGCATTAACAGGAATGAAGAATGTATCGTTATTCTTTATTGGAATAATTTTGTTAGTGTTTGCAGCATTCTTCCATATCTACAGATATGCTATGAGCCAAGAAAAGAATGCACCACCTCCAGCACCTGTCCCAGTTCAGGATGAAAAACCAAAACTTGTAGAACCTGAAGTATCTGCGGAACCAAATAAACTTCCAGAAGGAGATTCCACATCTGAAGAAAAACCAGAACTAAAAGAGATGGTACCGGAAGTTCCAACACCAAAGACTCAGGCAGATTTAGGCGTCAACGCAGATAATAATCCAAACATTGGTTCAGGAGATCTTACCAAACCATGATTTCAAAAACTCTAAACAATCTTTATAAGAACTTGAGAGGAGCAGAAAAATTATGAGTACTCCAACATCTAGTCATGCATATGGTGTTGGCCTTATTGCATTAATTATTGGCATGTCTGCATCTGTAGTATTTTATACATCATTTTATCTTCCTGAATCTTTAGCAAAACCATCTGTAGATGAACAGATTCTAAATCCTGAAGAAGCATCATTTCTAATTGAGATTGTACCAGGTGCTGTAGTTGAAGGAAATGAAAATTATGTTCCAAATCAAGCAGATGTACTGCTAACCGTTAACAATAATGTAGTTTGGCAAAATAATGATGACACTGCGCATACTGTGACTCCTGATCATAGATCAACTGATTCTTACAGCGGCGACTTTGGTTCTCCGGGTGTTATAAAGCCAGGAGATACGTACGAATTCTTATTTACTGAACCTCAAGAGATTCCTTATCATTGTCAACCACATCCATGGATGACAGGTAAAATCATTGTTGAAGTAAGTAGGTTCTAGTTAGAATATTTTGCAAAAATTATCTGACTTTCTATCTCTTTGTGTTGTTCAATTATTGATGCTCTGAATTTAATTTCATGTTCTTCTTCTGGTTCAAAATTAATTTGTGCCGTAAATTCTACCTTGTTTTCAGGCATTACATCTTTGTTGACAAATAATCTTGAAACATTTTGTGATATTTTTTTTCCATTATATGATTTGTATATGATATGCTCATTTGAATCTAAAATCTGTGTATTTATCACTACACCGTCATATCTTCCTGGATAAGAAACAGAAATGGTTCCTATGATTTCTGAATTTGGATGAATTTCAGTTGAATTTAGTTTGAATTCTATGTCTTTCACAAATCATCACATGTGAATTAGAATAAATAATTTTGTTAAACGGGCCCAAAGGGCTTCGATCCCTTGACCATTGGATTAGAAGTCCAACACTCTATCCATGCTGAGCTATGGGCCCAAAAACCTAGCAATTAATTACCATTTTAAGGGTTTACAGCCATTTTTTCTGATAATTTTCTCTTTCCATCTTGAAGAGAAATTGTTGTGCATATCCTGCATATAGTCCAAAATGGTTTACAATTTTTTTATGAAGATAATCATATTGTTTTTGTGTAACTGTTTTTGTATTAAATTGAAATTTATCAGAATAATATTTCTCTAAAATTCTTATCATCCATCTATCTAATGGAAATGCTTCTAATTTATTTAGAGAAAATAACATTATACAGTCTGCAACTTTATTTCCAACTCCTGGAATCAAACAAATTTTCTCTTTTACATCATGATAACTAGTTTTTTTCAAATTTTCAAAATCAATTTTTTCAAAAAAAATCATACTTGCTGCTTCTTTTACAAATTTAGCTCTATATCCTACCCCGCAACTCTTAATTTCATTTATTGTTGCCATTGCAAGTTTTTCTGGTTTCGGAAATAAATAAAATTCATGATTTTCAAATTTTATTTTTGTACCAAATTTTTCTGATATTTTTTCTAAACTTGTCTTGATTTTTTGTATGTTGGAATTTGATGAAATTATAAATGAAATCAAACACTGGAAAGGATCTTGTCTGAGTATCCTTAATCCTGAATATTTTTTGATGGCATTTCTGACAATTTTATCTTTGGAAATAGAATTAATTATCCTGTCTAAATCATCATTTTTTCTAAAAAAATCTGTTTTCCGATTTTGGTATGATTTGATACTTCCATTCTTGTTTATGCGAAGAACATCTTGACCGTTTACCCCAAACCAATATTGGTCAATTTTTTGCCAAAGAAATACTTGACCACTATTTATCGAATTATCAATATCTATTATTTTATTTTTTTGCATATCATACAGTAATTTCTTCATTTACTGTTGGTGCATATGTTTCCAAACCAAATTTCTCATGAATTTCTTGTGCAAACATCTCACATGATTCAGAATCTCCATGCACTGTACATACTTTGGGGTTTCCTTTGATTTTTTTAATCATATCAAATAGTTCTCTTCTATCTGCATGTCCTGAAAATTGAAATTGTTTTACCTCTGCTTCTACATTGAGATCTTTTCCTCTAGTTGAAACTTTTCCAGTGTCTAACAATTTCTTACCTGGTGTACCTTCTCCTTGATACGATACTAGAGCAATACCATTTTTGCTATCAAAAGATAATTGTTGTAAATAATACACTGCATTACCTCCTACTAACATTCCAGCTGGTGATATCACAACACATGGTTCTTCCATCGCTTGTTTTCTTTCAGAATGTTCAGTTATTGCAGTTGCACTCTTAATCGCATCAGAGAATACTTTGGAATCTCGTAAATATTCTGGATGTCTAAACATTATCTCGTTTACTTTCAGTGCCATTCCATCCATTATGATTCTGTGTTTGAAATTAGCACTTCTTAAAATACAGGCAATTTCTTGAGAACGTTCAACTGAGAATGATGGAATAAACAATATCCCTTTTCTATCCATTACTTCATTTGCAAATTCTATTAGTTCTGCTTCGGATTCTTTCCTAGGCTTTTGTTCGGTTTTTGCATATGTACTCTCAGTAATTAGCAAGTCAATCTCACCAACATCCAAATCCATTTCTCTTAACATTCTGGAACCATTTGTTTTGATATCTCCTGTGTAAAATAGTCGTTTTTTCTCTGACTCTACCAAAACAGTACTGCCTCCAATCACATGTCCTGATTCTCTTAACTCAAAAGTTGCATTACCTTTAGTAATTTTTTGTCTAAAACCAATTTCTTTTGCATTTTTCATCATATTGTTTACTTCAGGCAGATCAAACGGATGTGAATTCTTTTCAATTTTTAGCATATCTTCAATCAATAACTTTGATAAATCAAATGTTGGTGGTGTAGCATAAACATCCGTGTTTCCACTGACAAAAAGTGATGGGACATTTCCTGAATGATCCAAGTGGGCATGGGTAATGATTATTGCATCCAAATCTTTGGGTTTGACATGGAGTGGATATTGTGGGGGAGAACCTCTTTTTCCAAATAACACTCCATAATCAAGTAAGAGTTTTGTTCCGTTACAATTTACCAAAAATCCAGATCTGCCGACTTCATTTGCAGCTCCTAAAACTTTAACATCCAAGAATTAAAATGAAATTTTATCTACGTTAAAACCTTCTTAGGAGAAAGCCGATCATTATGCCTGTCATAGAATCTACAAAAGCTTTAATTAGTGTAAGCTAAGATCCGATCCTCATGGGAAGAAGCTTCCAAGAATGGTTAGGACAACAAGATCAAGCCGTCGTCGCTAAAACACGTGCTGGTGACGAAGCAAACAAACCACTCCTAAACCAATTAAACTGGATTTGGGTTAACAATCTGATGAATCAGAAAGCAGACCTTAATCCTTCTTCAGCTGAACTACTTGACTGGGTTACTTCTGGTCAAATAGATGCAATGAGAAAATAAACGTGCACACCACGTTATCTTTTTGTTTTTTAAATTTCTGAATCTGATTCTGCGCATATTTTTTGAGCCGATCAATTTCATAACAGAGTTATGAATTTCAATCATGGTTTAAATAGTCACCAAGCACTGTTAATTTTGTAATGCCAATAGCAATACTTCCAGACATTGACGAACAAAGATGTATCGGATGTGCACTATGTGTAGAAATCTGTACAACACTTGGTCCAGATGTCCTTAGAGTAAAACCAGTTGAAGGCTGGAAGAGAGGTAAAGCATTTGTTTTCTACCCAGAAAGATGTATTTCTGATGGTGCATGCATCGGTGTATGTCCAACAAAATCAATCTTTTGGATGAGACCAATGAATTACACTGCTGGACAACCAGTACCTCTTCACAAAAACGGTATCTTCATCAAAGGTTGGGCAGAAGACGCAGCACTATAAGCTGAATCTTTTAGCACATTCTTTTTTCTTATTTTTAATCACACAAAAGATTTTTTCTTGATCTTTTTTGGCAAACTCTTAACAAAATGTTTTAGAAAATTATCTTTTTTATCAAAATATATTTCTGAGAATTTATTGATGTCAAAGAAATCTTTCCATGTCTTTTCAAATGTGGGAAATTCCTTTGGGTCAAAATCTATTCTAGAAGTTTCGTGATGTGCAGCTGGAAAAATATCTGAAATTTCAATTGGGATTAATCCCAAATGTGGATTATATTGGCATACCTGCATTGAATCAAAATCTTTTAATTTTCTTTTAAGATCAATATACTGATAAGACAAAAATCCTGGTTTTGTACTGGACTCTTTTGTAATGATTAATTTCTTTTTCTTTGATTTGAATTGTCTAACAATTTTATGAAATGACTGAACTTCTGGGCGATATTGATCTTCTTTACTATACAAAAAAATTGCTTTTTCTTTGAATTTTGGTGTACTCAAACCTAGGAATTCATAATTTTCAGTCATCACCTCGATCATCTCAAACAATTTAGGATGAGCTCTTGCCTTTTTAATCACATATTCCCATAATCTTCCCTCATGAATTGCTTGTTTTACTTTATCGACTTCAAGCTTTATTGCACACAGGTTGTGAATTGCTAGTTGATTAATTTTTTCAGCTTCATCTAGTTTACGTAATTCCTCTGGAGAATATTTTGAGCAAATTTCACAATTACATGGAAATACTGTAATATCTGATAGATATCGCGTGCCATCATCTGTGATGTATCTTAATTGTTTAGCATACAACATGTATGAGGCTGAATCAAATGTATCACATCCTAAAGCAATGGCAAATGGAATTGTTAGCGGATGCCCAGCACCAAACAGATGTAGTGGAATAGAATGTGGCATTTGTTTTTTTGCAGCTACTATCATTTGTGCCAATAATCTGTATTCATATGACTCCATAAATTCAACCGGACTTCCTAATGCCAACATTTGAAAACCAATTTTTACTAAACTCTTTGTAGATTTGCCAACAAGATCAAAGTGTTCTCCTCCTTGAATTGGACCTATCCAAATTTGACCGTTATCTTCCCTTTCATCAAGTGTTTGTTTTGAAACTTTTAGAGTGTGTTTAACATAAGCCTCTGCTTTTTTTATTGGCATTCCAAATCCTGTTGGTTTGTCAAGTGGTATAGCAAAATCAGTCAATATGTTTTTTTCAAAACTTGCCATCTCTGGTGGTAATACTTTGACATCTCCATATTCTAGAACTTGATACCCTCCAGAATCTGTCATAATTCCACCATCAAAATCAATTATCCTGTGAATTCCTTTTTTTATTGCATCGTCACCATAATTATTTTTTGTAATGTATGCATTTGTTATTACTAAATCAAAACCAATTTCTCTAATTTTTTTAGATGGAATTGTTTGCTTTACTGGATGAATTACTGGAACATATGCTGGAGTCTCAATTTTCCCATGATTTGTATAAAGTGTACCAATTCTTCCAGCTAAATCAGTTTTAGATATTTCAAACAAGTAATTAGACAAATAAAAAGGCGTTATTTAATCAATCAACAAAAAATTTTCCAAAATCATTATTTTTTCTTACTAATTCAAGCCAGTCTACTTCTTCATTTCCTTCATTACTTGAAATTATGCTAATAATTTTTTCAACTTCTTCCTGAATATTTTTTCCACTAGTGTTTATTTGATATGACTTTTCTTGGAATTTACTTTTTGTCTCATGTGCAATAATTCCTAACACTTCACTACCTGTATTTTCCTTGATTTTTAGTTCGGTATATTTTCGCTCTTTATAGACTGTGATTAAATCATAAGGATTCCTCCTCAAAACTATTATGACCTTTACTTGATTTTTATCTAAAACATCTGGGGCTAGATGCCCTACAACAATATTTTTCTCAGAAATTAAGTCTTTAAGGATTTTACCTAGTTTTTTTGTATCTACATCATTTGTGTTTTCAGTTTTTTCAAATAATCCGGCATTCTTTGCAACTTCATTGATATCTATTATTGACAAATTCAATCTTTCAGCAATTTTTTGTGTGATGGTGTGTTTTCCTACACCTGGATTTCCAGTAATTACTATTGACATGATATAAAATCACGATAGACTAGATTAAACGATTTCTGCAATACTAATAAGTAGAAATAGATTTTTGACAATATTGCAAATAGGTTTACTTGGGAAAGCAAATGTTGGAAAATCCACGTTTTTCTCTGCTGCTACTGAAACTCCAGTTCCATCAGGTAATTTCCCTTTTACAACAATCGAACCCAATATTGGAGTAGCTTATGTTAAAGCAGATTGTGCATGCAAACATTTTGAAATTAAACATGAAAATGAGCTATGTGTAAACGGAACTAGATATATTCCTGTAAAGATAATTGATGTAGCTGGATTAGTTCCTGGTGCACATGAAGGAAAAGGATTGGGAAATCAATTTCTTGATGACGCAAGACAAGCTGAAGTCTTGGTTCATGTAGTAGATATTGCAGGGACCACTGATATTCAAGGACAACCTGTTCCAGTTGGAACTCATGATCCCTTAGAAGATATTGCATTTGTTCAAGATGAGTTTGATCAATGGTTTGCAGATATTCTCAAAAGAGAGTGGGATAAAATCACTCGTGAAATAGATCAAAAAAGAGCAAAACTTACTGACGGCATTGCAAAAAGATTTTCTGGATTAGGAATCAAGGATTTTCAAATCCAAGAAATTCTACAAAAATTAGGATTCATGGCTAAAAATCCAAAAGAGTGGAATGATAATGACATTGAAATTTTTGTAAAAGAATTAAGAAAAAATACTAAACCCATGATTATAGCTGCAAATAAAGCAGATCTTTGTAAAGATCTTGATATTATAAACAAAATTCCTGACACTGTTATTCCTTGTAGTGCTGAAACCGAATTACTATTACGAAAAGCATCAAAAGCTGGAATTGTAAACTATTCTCCAGGTGATTCTGGATTTACAATTACTGATGGAAAAGAAATTCCACCTCCTCAACAAAAAGCACTTGATCTGGTAAAATCTGTTTTTTCTAAAATTCCTTCTACAGGAATTCAAAAAATTCTAAATACTGCAGTATTTGATTCTCTAAAATTCATAGTAGTTTATCCTGTAGAAGATGAAACAAAATTAACCAACAAAGATGGTGTAATTTTACCTGATACAAAATTAATACCAGAAGATTCTACTGCGAAAGATTTGGCGGGATTAATCCATGCAGATATTGCTAAGGGATTCTTACATGCAATAGATTGCAAAACAAAACAAAGGATTAGCGGTGATCAGAAACTTAAGAATGGTGATGTGATCAAAATTGTATCCACATTAAGTCGTGGTTAATATGATTGGTTTAGGAATAGAAAGCACTGCTCATACATTTTCTTGTGCAATTATTGAAGAAAAAAGAAAAAAAGGGAAAATTCTTTCTGATGTAAGAAAAATCTATCGTCCTGGAGATGGGGAAGGAATCCATCCACGTGAAGCATCGCGTCATCATATTGAGAACAGCTCTTTAGTATTGTCTGAATGTCTAAAAGAGGCAAACACTTCTATCAAAAATTTAGATCTTATTTCTTATGCAGCAGGACCTGGGTTGGGTCCATGTTTGCGTGTAGGTGCTGTAGTTGCAAGATCATTATCTTCTTTCTATAAAATCCCAATTTATCCCGTAAACCATGCAATTGGACATATTGAATTAGGGAAATTACTTACAGGCGCAACAAATCCATTAGTGCTGTTAGTATCTGGAGGACATACTATGCTTTTAGCATTTTTAAATAAACAATGGAGAATTTTTGGTGAAACGTTAGATATCACACTAGGACAACTCCTTGATCAATTTGGAAGATCTATTGGATTTGCTTCCCCCTGTGGAAAAAATATTGAAGAACTTGCATCCCAATCATCAAACTGTGTTACTTTACCATATTCTGTAAAAGGAAATGATGTTTCTTTTTCAGGATTACTATCTGCAACAAAATCTGTTGCAAAAAAAAGTAAAGTTGATGCATGTTATTCTCTTCAGGAAACTGCTTTTGCAATGATTAGTGAAGCTGTAGAACGTGCCTTATCATTTACACGTAAAAAAGAATTGATGATAGTTGGAGGTGTGGCAGCCAACAAACGATTATCTGAAATGTTGCAAGATGTGTGTAAACGTCATGGGTGCAAGTTTTTTGTTGTACCCTTACGATATGCGGGAGATTGTGGTAGTCAAATATGTTGGACAGGCATTTTAGAATCAAAAGTCAAAGAAGGAGTGTCTCTAAAAGACACTTTTGTTACACAATCATGGAGATTAGATTTAGTGAAAGTTGATTACTGATTTTTAATATCGGCAATTGCTTCATCAATAGTTTTTAGCCAATTTTTTGTGTTAAAAACACCAAACTTGAATGTTCGTTCTTCTCCATTTGTTTCAGCTATAAAGCAAACTTTTTTCATTAGTAATCCTTCTTTCCATGTTTTAGTTACATTGTTTAATGAAACATCTAAAATAGTATCTCCCATATGTTTTGAAAAATCCATCATCCTTGCTTTAGTTTTATCAAATGCTAATCTTTTATTCGTTAAAGTTAAAATTCCTATTCCTAATTTATCTTCACTACAGTCTTCTTGCTTTAGTCTTTTCTCTCCTTCATCCATGATTGACTTTTATTGAATTCCTCTGGTTATAATGTTAATGAAATTAATCAAAAAAGGAGCTGAAGCTGATATTTATCAAACAAAATGGCAAAACTCTAAAGCAATTTTGAAAATTAGAAAAACAAAAAATTATCGTAATTCATTTCTTGATTCAAAGATTCGTAAACAAAGAACCATTAAAGAATCTCAAATGCTCTCTCATGTAAAATCATTTGGAGTACCAACACCGCTGGTTTATTTTGTAAACCTAGAAAAATCCTCCATAGTAATGCAGGAGATTTCCGGAAAACCAGTTCATGATTTGCCTGAATCAAAAATTATTGAATTATCAAAAATAATTGGAAAGCTAGTGGGAATTCTTCATAAAAATGGTGTAATGCATGGTGATCTAACCACATCCAACTTCATACTCTTCAAAAACGATGTTTACATTATTGATTTTGGATTATCCCAAATTACAATAAAACCAGAAGATCATGCTGTTGATTTGAGACTGATTAAAGAAATCCTTAACAGTGCTCATGCTAAAATCATGCAATCAGCTTGGAAAAATTTCTTGATTGGCTACAAATCAATTGTTGGAAGTGACTATTATGTTCAAATCACTAAACTAGTTTCAGATATAGAAAGTCGTGGTAGATATGCAGAAGTTGTTTGATCTATTTTTTGTATCATCAAATTATCATAAATTCCAAGAAGCAAAAAATATTCTAGAACCTCTTGGAATAAACCTTGTATTCTTTAAATCTAATTTAGAAGAAATACAATCAAATTCTCTAAAAGAGATTGCATTTCAAAAAGCAAAAGATGCATTCTCCAAATGTAAAAGACCTATAATTATTGAAGATGATGGATTATTCATAGAATCACTTGAAGGTTTTCCAGGACCCTATTCATCATATGTTTTCAAAACTATTGGAAACAAAGGAATTCTCAATCTCTTACATAATAACCGAAAGGCAAAATTTATCTCAATCATTTCTTTTTGTGATGATGAAACTTTACAATCTTTTGAAGGAAAAATAAATGGAGTAATTTCGAAATCTGAAAAAGGAAAAGGTTGGGGCTATGATCCTATCTTTATACCAAAAAATTCAAAGAAAACTTTCGCTGAACTAAATAATAAAAATGAATTATCTCACAGATACAAAGCACTAAAAAAATTTTCTAATTGGTATTTACATAAGCGGGAATAAAACGATCGATATATCGTTTGTTATTTTGTAAAATTGAAATTCTTGAAACTATGCTTTCATCCATTATTGAAAATATTTTACTTTGTCTTGCAATTTCTTCACTGAATTTTTTTACTTCTTCCATTTCTAACATATTTGCGTGCTCTAATCTATTAGTTGAACGTCCAATATGCATGTATGATTTAATCTCGACAAAATGAGGACTTGCTTTTCTAAACATTTCTGCAAAGGCTGGAATGGATTCTTTTTGGTCATTGTAGTCTCTTATCAAAGTAATTCTTAGAACTGTTCTTGTATTCAAATTTTTTAACATATTTAATGTTCTATTCCATCGCTCCCATGAATCTTCATATTTTGGTTTGTTTATTCTCATAAATGATTCATAATCTGCAGCATTTGTTGATAAATACAATTGTGTTGGTAATGCATCTTCATCTTGTAGTTTTTGAATCATATCTGGTTCTTGTCCATTTGTTACAAGAAAAATTGATTTGGTTGCCTCAAGTGAATTAAGATATTTTATTAATTCTGGAAGTTTAGGATACATTGTTGGTTCGCCGGAAAGTGAAATTGCATAATGGCTAGGTAATAATGATTCATCCAATCTCTGTTTATCGTTTCTTGAATCACCATAGTATCCATTGATTAGTTTTTTTCTTTCTGCCATAAGCTTTATCAAAATTTCTTCTGGTTCTGCAACTTGACTTGGTTCCATTTTCATTGAATCGTAAAATTCCATTGGTCTCCAGCAATACACACATCGATTTTCACAATGCATTCCAGCAGGAGAAAACTCCATACACCTATGAGTTGAAATCCCATAAAATTTGTGTTTATAACAACTCCCTTCATGTTTGAATGATTTTTTTGTCCAATGACAAAGTTCTACTGTTGAATGATCAGATATTCCATACTTTGCTTTTTTTAATTGCTCAGAAATGGCTGGTTTGATCTGGATCAAACGATCATCTTCTTCAACTGTTTCCCCTGAGCAACTCATGTGTTCAGATCTTGATTTCATTTACTTAAATTGATCGAGATTTTTGTCCCACGTGAAATTTTTCTTAAAACTGCAGTGATTTTTAGTCGATTCCAGAGTGAGGTTTAATAACTGGATCCTCAACGTATTTTTAGGCATTGAAAAAAATATACGTCTTATCTTTCCTATTGTTGTTTGTAACTACCTTAACTAGTATGACAATTAGCCCCGCTTTTGCAATTGATGACTTGGATAATGACACTGTTGAAGATTCAATGGATGCATGTCCAAATTTACAAGAAGATTTTGAGGGCACTATAGATGGATGTCCATCCAACTTTGTTCCATGGTATGATGAAGACTTTGACGGAATTGAAGACAATGTTGATTTGTGTCCAAATCTTAAAGAACAATACAATAGATTCCAAGATGAAGATGGTTGTCCAGATGTAGTACCTGGTAGCGGTGAAGGTGGATTGCCTGATTCTGATGGAGATGGCTTTGCAGATACTGTGGACTTGTGTCCAAATCAGCCAGAAACGTTCAATGGTATTTTAGATAGAGATGGTTGTCCAGATGATTTTGGTTCTGGTGACCGAGATTTAGATGGAGTTCCAGATGCAATTGACGAATGTCCTCTAAGTGCTGAAACTTACAATAGATTCCAAGATGATGACGGTTGTCCTGATTCTGTAAATGATTTTAGTTTTATTGATACTGATAATGATGGCATTCAAGATAAAATTGATTTATGTCCAACAGAGCCTGAAGTGTTTAATGGTTATAGAGATGCTGATGGATGTGCAGACGTTTCATTAGATTCATCATTTGATGATAAAGATGGAGATGGCATAGCAGATCAATTTGATATTTGTCCTGTTGATCCTGAAACTTTCAATAGGTTTGCAGATTACGACGGCTGTCCAGATGAGATTCCATCTTTTGATGGTACATTAAATGATGCAGATGGTGACAGAATAATGGATGTAGATGATGCATGTCCATTAGAACCTGAAAGATATAATGGATTCCAAGATGATGACGGCTGTCCAGATATTCCTCCTTATGCTAGTGATATTGATTCAGACCTTGATGGAATTCTAAACAGTATTGATCAATGTCCTCAAGTAAAAGAAACTTACAATCAATTCCAAGATGATGACGGTTGTCCAGATTATTTAGGAACTGATAAAGGAGTTCCGGATACAGATGGTGATGGGATTAATGACTTTGTTGATTTATGTCCAACACAACCAGAAACATTCAATGGAGTATATGATAGAGACGGCTGTCCTGACGTAGATGTTTATGGTGACAGAGATTTAGATGGCGTTCCAGATGCTTCTGATGCATGTCCAACTGCTAAAGAAACTTACAATCAATTCCAAGATGAAGACGGCTGCCCTGATAGCGTTTCAGGATTATCCATGTTAGACTTTGATGATGACGGTATTGTTGATTTACAAGACAACTGTCCACTTAAACCTGAAACCGTGAATGGCTATCAAGATCTAGACGGTTGCCCAGATATTTCTATTATGGATTCTGACGGTGATGGAATTAGAGATGAACTTGATCAATGTCCTTCAACTTCAGAGACATGGAATAGATATCAAGATCTAGACGGCTGCCCTGATAACCCAACAGAATCTGATTCAGACTTTGATGGTATTTATGATTCAGTAGATCAATGCCCTCTTGATAGGGAACGATATAATGGATTCCAAGACGATGACGGCTGTCCCGATTATCCTGATTTCATCTCTAGTTTAGATTCAGACTTTGATGGTATATCCGATGAGTCAGATCAATGTCCATTAATTCCAGAAACTTACAACAAATTCCAAGATCTAGACGGCTGCCCTGATTATGTAGCCGATAACAAAGGAACTCCAGATACTGATAATGATGGAATAAATGATTATAATGATAGTTGCCCTAATCAACCAGAAACCTATAATGGAATCCTAGATTTGGATGGCTGCCCAGATGACTATATTTTGAATAATGACAGAGATTTAGATGGCATTCCAGATGCAATTGATGTATGTCCAACTGCTAAAGAAACTTACAACAAATTCCAAGACGATGACGGTTGTCCAGATTCAGTTTTGGAATCATTCATAGTTGATTCTGATAATGACGGAATCAATGATGTATCTGATGATTGTCCACTAGTTGCTGAGAATTATAATGGATTCCAAGACGATGACGGATGTCCAGATGTTGACACAACACAACCAGATTCTGATGGTGATGGTGTACCTGATGTAATGGATATGTGTCCAAAACAAAATGAAGTGTGGAATAGATATGTTGATTACGATGGTTGTCCAGATTATCTGCCAACTGGTAATGTAATAATTGATACTGATGAGGATGGAATAAATGATGATGTTGATTTATGTCCAAACGAAAAAGAAACATGGAATAAATATAATGATCATGACGGTTGCCCTGATATAGCTCCAGAACAATCTAGATACAAACATGATGCTGATTTAGATGGCATAATTGATGAAAATGATTTTTGTCCTCTTGAGCCTGAAGATTATGATGGTGACACAGATTCTGATGGATGTCCAGACCCATAGGTGAATCTAAGAATGAAAAAATATTTTCTAATTGGACTTTTACTTACATCCACAATAGGTATGCTTCCAGGTAATGTTTATGCAAATCAA
>JBHHVV010000034.1:0-15811 GCA_046754445.1 Candidatus Nitrosopumilus sp. | reverse complement strand
TGTGTATTATGCAGGTTGATAAAAATAATGAAGTTTTGGATTTGTTTTTAATTTATTATTCCTTTTTCTGGAAGACTCTGTATTCTCCAATAATGGTATTGCATTTGTGACAGGTGTATTGGCCTCTTTCTATCAAAATTAATCCATCTGCAACGGCCTCATTTGGTTTTTCTTCAATTTGTATCTGAGTGGGACCGTCAAATTCAGAATTGCATTGTTTGCAAAAATGTTTTAGCATTTTTGATGTGTCTAATTTTTCAAGCGATGCCAAAAAATGTTTGTCTATATTTGGAACAAGTTTTGATTTAGTTACTTGCTCATCAGTCAGTTCTGCCTTGATCCATCCACCTGACCCTTCTAGTTGAATTTCTGTCAATTTGTTTTATGACTGTGTTTGGTATTAAAATACTGTTTGTGTCATCACGGAAAAAAAGTCAGTCTCCTTTACTTTGGAGACTCTGAAATGTATTAACTAGTTTATGTGAGCAATGGGCTCTTCCAGCTAACACCGCGAGATGTCTCTGACTCAATGAGTCTCATAGGTCTATGTTTTTGTTAAAAAATTGGAGCGAAAAAAAATTACTTTTAGGTTAAATTTGTAAACCCCGATCATTTCTGTCACGCATAGATGCTTGATCTGACATTGAAAATAACGTCTGATTTTTCTTCTATTTCGATAAGTAATAATATGATATCTTATGATATTATCAAGTTTCTCTTCTATTGATAATTCTTCAATGCATACTGATAAAAAATCTAAATAATCCTTGTCCTTTATTTTGATCTCAATCTTTCTCAATTTAATATTTGGATTCTGATGCTACTCCAATCCATTGAAATCAATTTTACATGAATAATGCAAAACCTCATGATCTGTCTACAGTATGTTTTCTACTCTCATCTTCAAAATGGTATGGCTTTACTTGTGCATAAACCTCAGTGTTGCACACTGGCATATTGTAAATCATGAGATCATGAACTAGGAATTATTGAGGCTAAAAAGGCAGGTTATAGTGAAAACAAAAAGTGATTGACTATGAGCTGTTACTTTACATTAATTGAAAAGAGAATATTATGAAAAAGAAGATTCATTACAATAGTATGAAAAACCAAAAAGAATTCTACAAACTAAAAAAACGATTAATTGAGAATTTAAAAACTGCTGATAGCCCCTACTATGGATTATCTCTTGAGACTCTAATTCTTAATTCCTGATTTATTTTTGGTGTAGGTATGATCTAAAGATTAATGAATTAAAAATTATGAAATATTATTTATGAAAACTGAAAAAGAAATTGAAGAATATAGAAAAGTAATAGAAAAGCGTCTGGTGGAAACAGAATCCCTTGATGCTATGAAATATTATCAAGGTGTTCTCAGGGCTCTTGATTGGGCAATAACTGGTATAGATGTATGATCTAAAATCTGCCCTAACCTTCCAATCCTTTGATAATCAATGCTCGTTTTTTGTGTAAATTAATTAAATTACGTTCTAGCCTTCTCAAGGTTTCATCATTAGAATTATTTGATTTGCTGTCTCTTAGTTCTTTATTTGCTGATTCTCTATGTTCTTCGAGTTTGCTGATTCTTTGATCTGTCTCTAGTAGTACCTTTTTCAATTCTTCTGAATCTTTTTTGAAATCCAAATTATGCAATTTTTGGAAGAATGCTGAACTTAAGCGTGTTGATGACGTTTAGAATCAGTAGATTCTTATCTAAAATTTTTAGGGAAAATTCATGGCTAAAATTAAGAATAATTCTCCTGTATTATTCTTCTATAACAATTCAAAAAAATGGTTGACAAAAATTTCAAAAAAAGAATCATTTCATACTCATATTGGCGTAATAAAACACTCTGATGCAATTGGTAAGGAATATGGTTCTAGACTTGTCACAAACAAGGACAAGTATGTCTACCTTCTGGAACCTACAATGTATGACTATGTGATGAAAATCCAACATGGGACACAAATTGTTTATCCTAAAGATATTGGCTACATTATAGCCCGTGCAGGAATTGGGAATGGCCAAAAAATTTTAGAGATTGGAACTGGTAGTGGTTCTTTAACTTCATTTGTAGCCAGTATTGTAAAACCACGTGGGCATGTCTACACATTTGATGTTGATGAAAATTTTATGAAAATTGCTGAAAAAAATATCAAAAGAGCAGGAGTTTCAAAATATGTTACACAACATAATTTGGATTTGAAGACTGCCAAAAAAATGCCTCTAGAAGATATGGATGTGGCATTAATTGATTTAGGCGATCCATGGATTGTTATTCCACAAGTAAGACAAATGCTAAAAGGAAGCGGAAGTATATTTGCAATTTGCCCTACTATGAATCAATTAGAAAAATTGACTATGGCTTTAGTTGAAAATGAATTTACCGACATAGAATCAACTGAACATATTATCAGAAACATTGAAGCTAGAGAAGGAAAAACGAGACATTCTTTCCAAGGTATAGGCCATACTACATATCTCTGCTTTGCAAGAAAGGCATTTTTTGATAGAGGAACACGAAAAACTTCTGATACTCCTAAAACTATTACAAAAACCCCTAAAAAATCCCCCGTAAAGACTTCGAAAAAAATATCTACAAAGAAAACAACAAAAATTGCCAAAAAGACTACCAAAAAATCCACATAACTCATAAACTCTAAAACAAGATTTATTCATCTATTTTTTATAGTATATTGTAATGGTGAGAAAAAATCTTACACTTTCAATAGTTAAAAAATTCATTCCTGCAAGAAAGGCAAAATCACGAAAAGGTGAAAATGGCATTGTTTTAGTCCTTGGTGGAAGTTATATCTATCACGGTGCCCCTATTTTGTCATCAATTGCAGCATTAAGATGTGGCACTGATCTTGTGTATACCTCTGTACCAAAAATTAACGTTGCACCAACACGTTCCATCTCCCCAAATCTTATTGTCATTCCATTAGTTGATCAAAAATTGACCAAGGGTGCAGCAAACAAACTCTTAGGTGCATTGCCGCGAAATTTGGATTCTGCTACGATTGGAATGGGATTGGTAATACAGGAAAGAAATGCGTTATTGCACCTTGTAAAATCTCTCTTAGATAGGGATGTTAGGCTATCTTTAGATGCAAGTGCATTGATTCCTGAGGTTCTTCCATTATTGGCAAACAAAAATGTCGTCGTCACTCCACATGCTGGTGAATTCAAACGTCTATTTGGCGAATCCCCATCAAACTCAAAAAATGAACGAATCAAACTTGTAGAAAAAAAGGCCAAAGAATACGGCATCACTGTTTTATTGAAGGGTGCAACTGATGTTATTTCAAATGGTTCAACGACTTTTCTTTATGATAAAAAAATTCCAGCAATGACTGTTGGTGGAACAGGTGATGTTCTTTCTGGATTGGTGGCAGGACTATTATCAAAAAATAGAAATTCTGTAGAATCTGCTGCAGCAGCTACTTTCATCAATGGATTGGCAGGAAAATCAGTTCAAAATAAGTTGGGGCTGCATATGACCTCGATGGATTTATTGGAAGAAATTCCTACTGCAATGAAACGCTTTGATAAAATTGTGTGACTAACATGAATGCATTAAAATACGTAGATTCTCATATGGATGATCTAATTTCAGATCTTCAAACTCTGATCAGACAACCAAGTGTATCTGCAAAAAATGAGGGCATAGAAGAATGTGCAATTCTTGTAAAAAAACTCTTAAAAAAATCTGGAATAAAATCAGAAATTTTGAAACTAAAAAAAGGTATAGCCCCAATTGTTTACGGGGAAATTAAATCAAAACAAAACCCCATAAAGACTTTGATGTTTTACAATCATTACGATGTGCAGCCAGCTGAGCCTTTTGATTTATGGAATGATCCTCCATTTAGTGGAACAAAAAAGGGAAACAAGATCTTTGGAAGGGGTGCAACTGATGATAAGGGTGAATTGATTACAAGAATTAAAGCCGTTGAGGCATGTCTAAAAGCAACAGGTGACGTTCCTTGCAACATAAAATTTGTAATTGAGGGAGAAGAAGAAACCGGGAGTGCTCATATTGAAGACTATTTGAAAAAATACAAAAAGAAATTTTCTAGTGATGGGGTGATCTGGGAATTTGGATATGTTGATGCAAAAAACCGACCAATAATTGGTCTCGGAATGAAAGGATTACTGTTTGTTGAATTATCTGTAACTGAATCAATTAGAGATGCTCACTCTAGCTTGGCAGTATTGATAAAAAACCCTGCTTGGCGTCTAATTGATGCAGTAAAAACCCTACGCGATTCTGATGGAAAAATTCTCATTAAAGACTGGTACAAAGAAGCTATATCATTTTCTAAAAAAGACTTGGAAATTATTCGTAAAGAACCATTTGATGAAAATGTCTTCAAAAAAGAATTTGGAATACTGTCTTTTGAAGGAAACATGAGGGGAATGAATGCAAAAAAAGCACTAGTTGGTGGCGCTACCTGTAATATTGCAGGATTTGTTTCGGGGTATGCTGGTGATGGTGCAAAAACAGTTCTTCCAGGAAGCGCTTTGGCCAAAATTGATTTCAGACTAATTCCTAAAATGGATCCCAAAAAACAAGTGATGCGATTAAAAAAACATCTAAAATCAAAGGGATTTTCAGATGTCAAAGTCAAAGTTTTTCATGGAGAGGCAGCTGCCAGAACTGATTCTTCAAACCCATTTGTATCTCAAGTAAAAGACGCAGCTGACAAATCCTTTGGAAAATCTATCCTAAATGTTTCAAATGCTGGAACTGGTCCTATGTATCCTTTTGCTGATATTCTAAATGCTCCCTGCATTTCGATAGGAAGTACATACATGTTTTCTAGGATTCATTCTCCAAATGAATTTGCTAGAGTTGATTTGTTAAAGAAAACAACAAAGTGTATGTGTTTGATCATGCATAATTTTGGAAAATCCTAATGTAAGCATCTGGGTAATTTTTTAATTGCTTCTACTAGTGAAATTCTTCCTGGTCCTGCAATCATGATAACAAGGCATGATGCAAGTAAAATCAAGTCTATTCCTACCCCTCCTTGTCCTGTAATACTTTGTGCTCCTTTTACCATGAATATTGCTCCCAACATAACTATGGACAGTAGTACAGCTGATAGTCTACTAAGGATTCCAATTATCAATAATGTTCCTGAAATTACTTCCGCAAATGCAATTGGAATCTGCATCTCTGGCGGGAGTCCCATGTTAGCTAAGTTTTCTGCAAATCCTGGATTAAATTTCGTCATGCCGTACAAAATGAAAATCACGCCTATGACAGATCTTAAACCCATAAAGACAACATCGTTGAGAATTTTTTCTTTAATTTCAGCAGTTGTCATCGTAACTTTCCATTATTTTTAGTATAATTATTTTGCTCATAACTTACGCGTGAAATGTAGAAAGCCCTTTATTATGCGGCAAAATTATTTGAATTATGTCAATGTATATGCCAGGAGCAACTGCTGTTGGAATTACTTTTGATGGCGGTGTTGTTTTTGCCAGTGAGAAAAGGATCGCATTTGGAAACTTTCTTGTAAGTAAAACCACAAAGAAAACATTTCCGATTACTCCTAAAGTTGGCGCAACTTGTGCTGGACTAGTAGCAGATATGCAAATTCTATCATTACAAATTGCAGCCCTTGCAAAAATTAGAAAAATGGATCTTAAAAGAGATGTTCCTCCAAACACTGTTGCTAAAATGATGTCAAATATGATGTATGAAAGAAGATACTTCCCACTACTCACTCAAGTGATTGTAGGTGGGGTAGTTGACAAACCAATCATGTATACGCTTGATCCTTTAGGTTCAGTGCTTCCTGATCAGTATGCGGCAGTTGGAACCGGTGCAGAAATGGCATTGGGTGTCTTAGATCCACAATTTAAAGAAAATATGACAAAAGATGAAGCCATAGATTTGGCAAAAAGAGCAGTTCGTTCAGCAGCTATGAGAGATTCTGCAAGTGGTGATGGGTTGGATGTACTTGTTATCACAAAAGATGGCACAGAAGAATATACAGAAGACATCAAATAATTCTTAATTCTATTTCATAACCAATGTTATTCATAGTGGATGCAATGTTGGGCAATATTGCTAAAAAATTAAGATTGTTGGGGTTTGATTCAACATATTTTTCAGACATTGGTGATTCAGATTTGCTAGAAAAAACAAAAAATGAAAATAGAATAATAATTTCAAAAGACAGTAATCTAATCAAACAAGCAAAAAAGAACAAAATTTCATCAATTCAAATCTCAAAAGAAGACGAAATTGAACAATTTTTAGAAATTCTAAAAACAATTCCTTTGGAATTAAATGTAATTTCTGGTGATACTGCAAGATGTTCAAAATGTAATTCAGAAACCTCTCAAATATCAAAATCAAGCCTTGAAAATAAAATCAGTCAAAGGATTTTAGAATATCATGAAAAGTTTTGGAAATGTGATGGATGTAATCAAATTTACTGGGAAGGTACACACATAAAAAATCTACAAAATTTTGTAGAAAAAATCAATTCTTTAATTTAATCGTAAATTGTCTTACCTGTTTCCCAAAACTTGTCTGAGATATAATGAATATTCTTTACAACTTCTCCTTTTTCCATATCTTCTAACTCTGAGCTAGACACCATTGCTTTTCCTACTGCTAAAAATTTATGTTGAGATTCTTCAATAATACAAACAAGATCGTCTTTTTCAAAGTCTGTAAATTTTTTAATTCCTGGTCTCATGACATTTGCGCCTTTACACATAAATTTTACAGCACCCATGTCGACCATGACATTTGGAAATTTCTCTAGTGTATTAGTTTCTGACAGAAATGGCAAATAATCATCATTTACTTTTAAAATTTTGATTCCTTCCCCTGTGATTATTTGTGCATCGTCAAAAATTTGATGAACTTTAAGATTTTTAATTTTAGGAAATTCTATCCCCCATCTTTCTGAAACTGTTTTTATGAGTGCATTAGTCTCACTCTTTGAAATTAGATTTGACTTCAAGTTCTAGCAATCTCTTGTCTAATATCCAGCAAATCTCTTAGAATGGAACTTGCAGTTTCCATACCTCCTGCACCTCTGCCTATGATAGTCTGTGTACCTGAATGTTCTGATGTGAAAGCAATTGCATTTAGTGTTCCATTAACGCATAGTGGATCATCATTTGGTATTTCTTTTGGACCTACAACAAGTTCTTTGTTACATGACGCAATTAGTTTTACAGCGCAATTGTTCTTGTCTGCTTTTTTGATATCCTCTGTTGTCACCTTTCGAATACCTGTACAATTGATATCTGGCATTGTAACTTTCATACCCATAATCCAATTTGCAAGAATTACTAATTTGGCTGCTGCATCTAGTCCATCTAAATCAAGGGCTTCATCAGCTTCAACGTATCCTTTGTCTTTTGCATCCTTGAGTGCCTCATCGAAAGATAACCCTGTTGCCATATTTGATAAAATGTAGTTTGTAGTGCCATTAAGAATTCCTGCAAAAGATATAATCCGTTCCCCACTAAGACTATTTTTAGCATAATCTAGAATTGGGGTTCCTCCCCCAACAGTTCCGCTAAATTTGAACATCACTTGATTATATGTTGCAAGTTCCATAAGTGATGGAAATGCTAATGCCAGTGGACCCTTGTTAACAGAAATTACATGCATGCCTTTCTTCATGGCAGTAATTATGTGAGTCATTCCAGGTTCTGCATCTTTGTAGTTACTAGCTGTCGTCTCAATTAAAACATCAGCTTCCACATTTTTTAGCATGTCTACTCCGGTCATTGAATTTTTTGTATTTGCATAATTCTTTATAGTTCCAAACTTTTTCTTTACTTCAATTAGCTTGTTAAATTCTAAACCTGATGAGTTTACAGCACTACCTTTACTATCGAAAACACCTACTACCCTTGGTTTTAATCCGTATTTGGCATAGAGATCCTCTGATCTTGAATCAAATAGTTTAACCAAACTTTGGCCTACGACACCAAATCCACATAAGATGATTCTCAAACTACTTCATTCCTTCTTGTATTATATTTCTGATTCATCTTGCTCCTCTTGATTTTCTTAACATTAATTGTGTTTTATTAATAATTTCTGAATATAATTGCAAAGGAAAGCCATGTTTATTTTTGTGACTATGACTCTTTGTCTTTTTCATGTTGTAGTGATATTGAATTGATACAGTATCTCTCGTTTGTAGGCTTTGGACCATCATCAAAAACATGACCTAGATGTGAACCGCATTTTTTGCAATTTACTTCAGTTCGAACCATTCCATAAGTTGTATCTGAAACATATTCTATTCTATCTTCTGATATTGGCTCCCAAAAACTTGGCCATCCTGAACCTGAATCAAATTTGGCATCAGATGAAAACAGTTCGGCTCCACAGCACACACATTTGAAGTTCCCTTCAAGTTTACTATTGTTGTATTTTCCTGAAAATGGGGGTTCTGTTCCATGATTAATACAAATTTCATATTGTTCTGGAGTAAGCTGCTCTTTCCATTCTTCTGGCTTTTTTTCAATTTTATCTGTCATGATCTAATGTATTTTTTTGTGTATTAGAATATTTTTCTATTTTTTCATCTTTTTTCTTTTTTCTTCAGTTCTTTTTTCTGACTCAAATCTCTCCAAATCATATTCTTTAATATCTACGAATTTCATAATTTTACTTAATATGGGATGAACTTTGTTTATTTGTTTGAACATTTGTTGTGCAACACGTCTATAATCTACGTGTCCTTGTGGTACCGTCCTTAATTCTATCAAGTGACAAGCTTCTCTGAGATTAAATTTCATAAAGTACGGATAGTTGTATGCAAAATTTACAACATATTGTCCTTGTTCTGGGTATTTTTTTCTAATTTTTTCAAATGTTTCCTTTGTTTTATTCATACAATCTTTGTATTCCTTTTCAATTCCCAAAATTTTAATTTCATTTGGAATGTTAAACCCATGATCAGTAGTTAGTAACTGTCTTTCCAGTGTTAATGCTCTATGTCTATGGAAATCTCTAAACATTCCAAAATTATTACACAAGTCAAACGTATAGTATGTTGTTTCAAATGCCCTTGATGGTCTATGCCGTCTGTTTGTTCGCAATTTTGTGAATTCCTCAATAATTTTGATTTTATCTTGTTTTGAAATTTTCTTTACCTGATGTAAGATATTTTGGTATGATGTACTTGGTGATTGTTCATAAATTATACTTGTTATTATTTTATCAATTGCCTTTTTTTCTGATTCGTAATCGACGAGATTTGTTATGATTCCTCTTTTAGGATTTGGTTTGATTTGTTTTATTGCAATTGATTTTGATTTGTTTTTAATGTCTTTAAGGTATTTTTGAAATGCTTTTCCATACTTGTCATCTGCTCTTCTTACAAATGATTTGATGGTAGTGTCTAGTTCATTTTTGATTTTTGAGGCTAATTCTTGCTCTTCTTTTAGTTCAGATGAGCCTAAAACCGTTAGAAGATATTCAAATGCGCGTCCATTTCCAGTAATTCCAACATTTGTTAATGTCGATGCTGGAAGTAATCCTCTGAGAATATCTAACGCTTTAGCTTTGGTTGAACCCTTGTAAATCATATTTGCTGATTTAATGTCAGATTCAATTTTTAATTTAGAAAATGTTTTTTCTTTCCCATCTTTTGAATCTTTGAAATTGTATTTTTCAATGGGATACTTTTCTCTAACATAATTTATCATTGGTTCTATGTTTTTTGAATAAACATCAAAAGAAAAGTTGCATGTTTCTTCATACATGTCTGCAAATTTTGATTTTAAAATTTCAGGATCTCTATAAAATCTATATTTCCCTTTTTCTTTTTTATTCCAAGCCACATATCGTGATGATTTTTCTAAATATGATAATCCTATTCTTCTGTCTTCAATTTTTTTAACTGCAATATTTGATAGTCCTTCAATTGCAATTTGTGCTTCACCTAACTCTGCTACTGAATCATCTCCGTATTCTAAAAGTACTCTGTTGTAAAATTCCTCTCCTCTATTTTTGTTTTTTAAAAATTCATCAAGAAAAATTCTTCTCATGCTTTTATCTGTTCTACTATATCTTGACATGAGTGCACCACGATCAACTTGTCGTGGTGTAATTATTGCAAATACATTGCCTTCAGTATTTGAAAAGTGATCTGATAAAATTTTTTTTTCATTAATTGAAAATTCTGACAATACCGATATCTGGAATTTCAATTATTAATAGTCTATTTCTTTTTTCCAATCTGAATTAGATCGGGACCTTTGTCTCTGTTTTTGTCTTGACCTTTCGCTTGCCATCTTAGCAATACTTCTTTTAATTGTGCAGCATCTGCTTCATTTTCTGTATACATCAGTGTTGTAACCCAATACCCTTTTTTTGCAGTTTTTCCACCAATCGAATTCATCCAAAAATCATTTGGTAGATTATCCATAGCTTTGCTGTTTGGATCTTTTGCTGTCTCCATCCATCTGTTTGCAACAAAATTTAGGATTTGTTCAAGCTCTTCTCTTTGAATCATGAGGCTGGTATTTTTTCTCTAAATTTTAAAATTACTCAAAAAACTGCTGATTTGAGTTAGTGAAATTAATCTTACTAAAACTAAAAACATTTCTTACACTTTGTCGGTTATACAAATCTCATAAGTATCTCACATGACACAAGACGATATCGATATTATCGGTAAGAACGTCAAAGACATGTACGGAACATTCATGGGTAAAGTCATAGGAACAATCACAGATATCGATGGTAGTATTCAATCTGTTGGTATCGATTGCGGTTCTCAAGGATTACAGCAAATCCAATATGAGCAACTTGTAGTCCAAGGTGATGTTGTTATTTTTATTCCAAAATGGAGACTTGATTCTCAAAGACTCATTCGTGAAAAACAACTAACTTTACGTCGTCTAAAAGCATTGATTGATATTGTTTCTGAAAACGATGACATGAAAGAAGATGCAGAAATAATTCATGAAAAATACAAGTCAAAACTTGTATCATTAGATGAAACAGAAAGTGAAATCAAAGCTAAACTTGAGGCAAGATTGACAGAGTTAGATGAGCAAATGAAGTCTGCAAAGATGTTGTCGTTTGATGCAAAAGTACAATTCAAAAGCAATGAAATCTCTGATGCAACATTTGAGACAGTGAAAGCATGTACAACTGAGGTAATTGAACATGTTACTCACGAACAAGCAGAAATCTCAAATGTAAAGAGTAGAATTGCAGATCTTGAATTAGAAGTGCAAGAGATAACTGCCCCTCCAACACCAGACATCCAAGAATCAGCCGTTTCATATCTGGAGACTTCTGAACAACAACAAGTAGTTCAGACCATACTTCCAGAAGCACCAACAGAACCAATTGTAACACCTTCAGAACCAATTGAGGTTGAAGCACCCCCTATGCCAGAACCTCCAACTGAATCTGAAGTAACATTTGCATTTCCAGAACCACCCAAACAGGTGACACCAGAGACTCCAAAAGACGACAATGATAACGATTGGCTTGCTAGAATGGAAGCACAATAATTTTTTTAATTTATTTTTTCTTTAACATTTAGAAAGATCCACGTTCATACACTTTTGATGTCTGGGACCTTTGATATTGGACTTGGAAACAATAATTCAGATTTAAGAAAAAAAGCTACCTCTGATTTTGTGACATTTTGGGATGGGCAGGCAAAAAATTTGACATGGTTTTCTCCTTGGGAAAAGACACTGGATTGGAATCCTCCTTTTGCTAAATGGTTTGTTGGCGGTAAAATCAATGCCTCTTACAATACATTGGATGTACACCAGGCGTCAAAATCTGATAAAACTGCCATTTTGTGGGAGGGGGAGGATGGAGAATCCAGAACACTCACATATCGAGATTTGTTTATTCAAGTCCAAAAATTTTCAAATGTGTTAAAATCGCTTGGTGTCAAAAAAGGAGACAGAGTCACAATTTATCTTCCAATGGTTCCTGAACTTCCAATTTCAATGCTGGCTTGTGCCAGAATCGGGGCCATACATACTGTAATCTTTTCTGGGTTTAGTGCCACTTCTATTAAAGATAGAATTAATGATTCAAAATCAAAAATAATCATTACCGCCGATGGTGGGTTTAGACGAGGAAAAATTGTTAAACTAAAAGCTGTAATTGATGAGGCAATAAATGATATTGATTTTGTTGAACATGTGGTAGTTTTAGAGAGAACAAAAAACAAGATTGTCATATCATCTAGGGACAAGCTTTGGAACGATTTGATGAATGGTGCATCTGATGAATGTCATGCAGAATCACTAGATAGCTCTCATCCTCTTTACATTTTGTATACTTCTGGAACCACAGGAAAACCAAAAGGTGTTTTACATGGAACTGGTGGCTATCTGACTCATCTACATTCTACTTTCAAATGGGCTTTTGATATTAAAGACTCTGATGTATTTTTCTGTACTGCGGATATTGGATGGGTAACTGGACATAGCTATGTTGTCTATGCCCCATTGCTTCATGGTGCAACTGAAATCATGTATGAGGGCGCACCTGATTTTCCTGATGCGTCAAGAATGTGGGATATTATACAAAAATACAAAGCAACTATTTTTTACACAACTCCGACTGCTCTGAGAATGTTTATGAAATTTGGAGATGATGTTCCAAATTCCTTTGATCTTTCTTCTTTGAGATTGTTAGGTACTGTGGGTGAGCCAATCAATCCTGAAGTCTGGGAATGGTATTTCAAAACAATCGGTAAAGAAAAATGTCCCATAATTGATACGTGGTGGCAAACTGAAACTGGCGGAATGTTGATTTCTCCTTTGCCTGGTTTGGAAACCCTTCCTCTAAAGCCTGGGTCTGGCACCCTCCCGATACCTGGTGTGAGTATTGAGGTGGTGGATGAAAACGGTTCTACCGTTGAATCTAATACAAAGGGATATCTTGTAATTAGAAATCCTTGGCCTGGAATGCTATTGACCTTATGGGGTGATGATGAAAAATACAAAACGGTTTACTGGTCAAAGTATGAAAATTGTTACTATCCAGGTGACTATGCTTTAAAAGATGATGATGGATATCTTTGGTTGCTTGGACGTGCAGATGATGTTCTAAAGATTGCTGGACACAGAATTGGAACTGCTGAACTTGAAAGTTGTATTGTATCACATGCGGATGTGGCAGAATCTGCAGTGTGTGGTATTCCTGACGACGTTAAAGGAGAAGTAATCATCGCTTTTGTAGTTTTAAAACAAAATGTTGATGCTGACTCTAATCTGCTAGAGAAACAACTAATAGAAAAAATTAGAAATGATATTGGTGCAATAGCCACACCAAAACAAATCTACATTGTTTCAAAACTTCCAAAGACCCGAAGTGGAAAAATCATGAGAAGATTACTTAAAGCAATTGCAAATAATGAAAAAATTGGAGATGTTAGTACATTAGAAGATGGTGCTGCAGTAACGGAGGTTCAAAGTGCTTTTGATGAAATTCAAAAGTCTATAAAGAAAAAATCAAAATAATTATTTTAATTCTCTTAGATTAACATCTAGCAACATGTCAAACATCTTTTTTAATCCGTCGTACTCTGATTTTGAACTCTCATCAAGTGAGTCATATTCTTTTTCTTTTATTCCATTTAATCTATTTCTGGCATCTCTGAAAAATTCTTCATATTCTTTTATTTTTTCATCATCCATCTGTGTCAAGTCAAAGATCACTGTATTACTTCCAAGAAGATTTTTATTTTCATCATAAAGGCTTGTTGCCTGCAATAATGCTGGAAAAGTACTCCCATCCTGTCTTTTGAAATTTATTTTTCTATCTGTAACTTTTCCTGTATCAAACCATGTTTTTAGTGAGTTATTCATGCTCTCCCATGCCTCCTTAGGCACATGCTCAAAAATTGGTCTTCCTATGATCTCTGATTTTGCATATCCTAGTTTTGATGCATATGTGGAATTGCAATCTAAAATCACCCCTATGGAGTTTATCCTTCTCCACATTACTGGTGCATCTTTTAGTGTTTTTCTTGCTTCAGTTTGAGGCATTTTTTAAGACTACTCATGCCTTGTTATTAAACTAAAAATTCATTAAAAAATGATTTGTTCAATTTAAACACCTAACTAATCATAATCAATTTTGGGTTTAGACAATATGCGAAAATACATTCATCGAGAACAATCTTTGAGTGAAGAGATAGATCCTATGAATGCTCCTACTAGAACAGTATTTTTTTAAAAAAAAATAAACCTGTCACTTTTACAATTACACTACCAAAAAAATCTTAAACTAAAACCACTGATCTAAATTCTGACTCTTTTTCTCTAATGCTTTTTTTAATCTATTTAGAGTTGATTGAATTCTGTCTTCAGAAAAACTTCTTTCTTTTACTAGATAATTCGTAATTCCTTCATAATCAATTTCTGCAAAAACAATTTCTTCTACTTTTGCTACTTCTGGTTCTAAAAAGATTTTTCTTATTTGTTGATAGTTAATTTCTTGTAACTGTTCTTGAATTTGTGGGATATCTTCTAGTCTTGAATGCTGTTTGATCATTTTTAGTGCAGTCTTTGGGCCAATTCTCTCAAAACCGTTTGGATTAAAATCAGTTCCAATTAAAATTCCAACATCAATTAATTCTTCTCTGGTTAAACCTAATGATGAGAGCGTTTTTTCTGTTTCAATTATTTCTGGCACTATGTCGATGTATGTATTTCTATTTGGAATTTTTCTCCTCCCACTGTTCGTAAAATTCCTTACCAATCTTTTTGCACCACATAGAATTGAATCAAAATCTTGACTTGCTGATGCATATGCTTGTCCTGTGTTTGTCAGATGCGCAGCCGTTGCTTCTCCTTCTGAAGGTGCATCAATACACGGAATTCCAAAATATGATAGAAGTTGTTTTGATTCTTTTACCATTCCGTCTTTCATGCTGGTTGTCTGTTGTGCAAATTTTCTTGCATCTTCCATATTCCCTGCGGCAATCGCTTTTTCATATTTTACAGTTGCATCTTTTTTGATCTGCTTTCTCCTCTCAATTTCTGCTGTTTTCAGTGACGGTGGCTTTCCATCAAATACGTACACTGGTTTTATTCCTAATGACAAGAAATTGACATTTCTATAAAGCAACCCGCTCAGGTGACTTGTAATCCTCCCCTCTGAGTCTGATAATTGTAATCCGTCTGGTCCTCTGATGCTAGCTAAGAACTGGTAAATTGCATTGTACGCATCAATTGCTATGACTTTGGTGGAAAATGCCTCTAGTGTAGTTTTCTCTCTTACTACTAGATCTTTTAGATTTAATCCCATGGAGAATGTTGAATTTTTCAGCTATTTTGTGTTTGTCCTTTAGAAAATTTGTAATTTTTTTACATTATGTAATTTTAAAATTTATGATGAGTATTTTAAAATCAATTTTAATAACTATGAATTATTGAAAAACATGAAAAAATTCAAAATGTCTTCTCATTTAGAGGATAAAATTTTTGAAATAAAATCAAACTCTTATGGAACCATTTCTAAGATTATTTCATATTTCCCTTTATCTGAATCTGAACGTAACGAAATTCTTTCTTTGTTGCAGATAGAATCATTTGATGGATTTGTATCCATTTTCACAGATCATATTTCTGAAGAAGAATGGAACAACACCAAAGAACAAATTAAAAAAAAATTCCATGACGAATTATTTGATATTGATAAAATGCCATAGTTTTGAACTGATTTGCTTTATTATGGAGAAAAACTCAGAATAGATGCCGGGATAGCCAAGTGGTAAGGCGGCCGTCTCGAAAACGGCTACGCGCAAGCGTGCAGGGG
>JBHHVV010000033.1:0-16096 GCA_046754445.1 Candidatus Nitrosopumilus sp. | reverse complement strand
TGGGTGGAATGCCACCTGGAATGGGTGGAATGCCACCTGGAATGGGTGGAATGCCACCTGGAATGGGTGGAATGCCTGACATGGGCGGAATGATGTAAATTATTTTGAAATTTTTTCAAAAGTTTATTTGATAACTACATTCACGAACAACATTGAATAAAGCATCATCAAAACTGCTTACAGGTTTCAAGTACATTTACCTAGTTGCATTTTTTGCATTACTATCTGGACTATTTTATCCACTAATTACTAACACAAGTTTTGATGGTGTAATCACAGGAATTTTGATATTATTTGTAGGTCTTGCAGGTGGAGTTTTACTTTACAGAGCTGCTACATCTGAGAGTAAAAGAGGAATTTTTCTAGGAGGAGGGTTTGTTCTGATGGCAATTTCATTATACTATATCTTTCAACTTACTGGAAGAGCCTAAACATCAAAGTAGAGATAAAATTCATGTGGATGCGGTCTAATGGCAATCTCACGTTGGTCTCTTCGTTCTAATTCTATAATCTTGTCAATTACATCATTAGTGTAAATTGAATTAAGGAATTTTCTATCACTCTCTAATTCATCTAATGCCTCACCAAGATTTTTTGGAAGAACACCAATACCTCTTTTAGCTCTATCTGATTTAGTCATCTTAAAGATGTCTTCGCTTACCTGATCTCCAGGATCCATCTTCTTTTTGATTCCATCCAATCCAGCTGCTGTTACTGCAGCAAATACAAGATATGGATTAGATGAAGGATCAGGAGCTCTAAACTCTAATCTCTTGAGATGAGCATAATTTTTTCCTTTGAGATGTTTTGGAACTCTGACAATAGCAGAACGGTTTCCTGAACTCCATGCAATATATGCTGGAGCCTCGTATCCCGGTACAAGTCTGTGATATGAGTTAGTAGTAGGATTACAAATTGCTGATAGTGCTTTTGCATGATTAACAATCCCACCACAAAAATATCTACCAGTTTGACTTAATTCAATCTCATCATCTGGATCATAAAAGATATTTTCTTTTCCTTTCCATAAACTGACATTAACGTGCATTCCGGAACCTGAATCCATTGCAATTGGTTTTGGCATCATAGTTGCAACTTTTCCATATTTTTGTGCAATATTTCTAATTACATACTTGTATGACTGTGCAGCATCTGCAGCATTTGTCATAGTATCATATCTAATGTCAATTTCACATTGTCCTGCAGTTGCAACTTCATGATGGTGATTATCACACAATATTCCAAAATCGTTATTCAGAATATTCACACATTCATTTCTGTATGGTGTAAGAGTATCTGCTGGAGTACTGGGATAGTATCCTTCTTGTAATCCCATTGGGTATCCATCTCCATCCTGATTCCATGGAGCTTCTTTTGATTCAATTGAATAAGATTGTCCTTTGTATGGAGTTAAAACATCCCAATGTACCTTATCAAAAACAAAGAATTCTACCTCAGGACCCCATGTACTGAAATCAAATCCCTGCGATTTAACGTATTGTTCAGCTTTTTGAGCAATTCCTCTAGGATCTCTTGATAATCTTCCTCTATCTTCTCCCCAGTAAACATCACAAAGAAGTCTAGCTGTTTTATTTTCAGTCATCCAAGGAATTATTGCAAATGTATTTGGATCTGGTTTTAGAAGTAGATCTGAATCATCAATACTAGTAAAACCAACAATTGATGAACCATCCAATTTAGGTAATCCATCTCTCATTTGTTCAGGAGTAAACGTATTAGCTGAAATTGTAGTATGATGAAAATGACCTGTAAGACCGGTAAATTGTAGATCGATAAACTGAATTCCTTCATGTTGAATCCTAGCGAAAACTTCGTCAGGTGAGTATGCTATCGGGATTGCTTTTCCATGACTGACTTTATAGGGCATTTACTTTACTTCAATCAAACACAAATAGACCCAGCATTTAAGGATTAGGTAAGAGATGTCTGAATTAAACCAAATCGATATCAACTCTTTACATCATACAGTTTTGCGAGAAACTGAAAGTGATTCTATCTTGGAAATTGATCCAAACTTTTACAGAAACCTCTCTGACTTTATCGGAAATTTAAGAAAACAAGAATTTGACGGTGTAGAAAGCAAAATCAAAGATGCTCTAATAGAAATGGCAACTGAACTAACATCATTACTTATACATATTAGACTAGACAAAATCTCAAAATCTTCTGATTTAGAAATTGGATATCTTTTAGATGAAGAAAAATTCATTTTGGACTCACAAGAGGAGCAAAGAGAAAGAATTGAAATGATTCTTTCTGCAACAATTAATGGAAAATCAAAATTCCTTGAATCACTAGCTCAAAACCATAAAACAAAGAAAGTTGTCATTAGATTTCTCAAAGAAGTAGATGAAATCGTTGGGGCTGACCTTGAAAAATATGGTCCTTTCAAAACTGAAGATATTGCTACCATTCCCTATGAAAATGCTCAGGCCTTAATTATCAAAAATGCTGCAACTAAGGTTCGCTGGGAAGACTAGCTAGAAATTATACCTATTATTTTCATATTGTATGTCTCATACAGGCGTTGATGTAATCGATTTTCTATTTTATACAATTTATCCAGTAATCGGTATCTTTGTTGTAGAAGCTATAAGCAGATTAGTTAAAGCTCCAAAGTGGATAAAATTATGGACACAAGCAGCCGTGTCCATTGGTTTTGGAATTTATTATTGGTTTGTTTTACCTGCGCCACAAAATTTTCCATTAACTGCAATGGTAATGCTTGCACTTGGAGTTGCTCTTATTTACCAGGGAAGACGTGCTAAAATCTCTCCTGAGAAGAGTCCTTATTGATTTTAAAATCTACCAAAAATTCGTTTGAAAATATTTGGTCTACCTCGTCCACCATCTCGTATGACTTTTTTTTCACCAAATCTTTTCGCTCTAATCTGACTAAGCTTTACACATCTATGCTCTTCAGGAAGTCTGTGTTCTGAACAAAACTGGTCCTTGCAATAATTACATTGAAAAGGCAAATCTGTCAAATCTCCACAATAAGCACATTTCTCAGACTTCACAATCTGATTTACCATTTTTCTTTTAATAAATATGCCAGTAATTTTCTTGAAGATTGGATTTCCTAACGTCTAAACATTTTTACGATGTTGAAATCAAATGCGTTTTAGATGATTAAAGATAAAGTAGCAATTATCACTGGAGCAAGCAGCGGTATTGGATTTGCTACTGCTTTGGCACTATCAAAAGCAGGTGCTAAAGTTGCTATTGGTGCTAGAAGAGTTGACAGATTAGAAGAACTTGCAAAAAAGATCTCCGAAGATGGTGGAGAAGTATTTTATCAAAAATTAGACGTCACACAAAGATCAGAATGTGACAATTTTGCTAAAGCAGTTTTAGATAAATGGGACTCCATTGACATTCTTGTAAATAATGCTGGCCTGATGCCTCTAAGTTTCTTCAAAAGCCTCAAGGTAGATGAATGGGATAGAATGGTTGATGTCAATATCAAAGGTGTATTGTATTCTACAGGTGCAGTAATTTCTCATATGAAAGAAAAGAAATCTGGCCACATCGTAAATCTTTCATCTGTAGCTGGAAGAATTGTCTTTCCAGCTGGTAGCGTTTATTGTGCAACAAAACATGCAGTTGCAGCATTTAGTGAAGGATTAAGGCAAGAATTTAGTGTACGCTCTAACATTCGAGTAACTAGTATTGAACCTGGAGTTGTAGATACAGAACTCAATGATACAATCACTGATGAATCTTTGCAGGGATTTGTTGAAAATACAAAAAAGATGGAAGCATTACACGCAGAAGATATTGCAAATGCAATTTTGTATGCAGTTGAATCCCCATCCCATGTTAATGTAAATGAAATTTTGATTAGACCTACAACACAAGAACGATAATTAAAAAATTAAAAACTAATCTGATTTCTCTTTCTCTTTTGTAAGATGCTCTAAGATAGCTCTTACTTCAACACCTAATTCTTGAGTGTTTTTTGATAGATTCAATTTTTCAGGAATATTATTTTTAAAATCTTCATCTTCCATTTCGATACTTCTTTTTTGAATGCAATCTAAATGATCTTGATCAGTAGCAGAAATCTTGTTACAAATCTTACAAATCTTCATGATTTTTAGTAATCAATACGACGATTTAATAATTTCATTTTGTGCCTCTGTGACAAGGGAACGTAGTCTAGCTTGGTATGATACTAGTCTGGGGGACTAGTGGTCGCAGGTTCAATTCCTGCCGTTCCCATTTTACTTCAGTAATTTTCATAACAGTTCTAATCTTATGGGATTCGAGTTTCCCTGAATCTTTTCTTATAACCATTACTTTTCTTTACTACTGATCTTTTCTGCCTGTAGGTTAAATGCAAATTTGAGATTTCTCAATCATGCAAAAACTTTCAGGACTGTTCTTGTTTGCAGTTTTGATCTCAGGAGTATTTTCTTCAGGTTTTGCGTTTGCTCAAGTAGGACCAACTGCAATAGATGATTTTTACTCAGTTGATGAAGATTCACTTCTAACAGTTAATCCAATTGGAGTTTTGCAAAATGACACAAATACACAAAACAGTAATACATTTTTGGCAATTATCAAGACTAGCACAGGATTTGGCAGTCTTATCTTAAACTCTGATGGAAGTTTTACATATCAACCAAACCTAAATTTTGCCTCTACTGATTCATTTACTTATGTTGCAAATAATGGAACTCATAACAGCAACGAAGCAACAGTTACACTTACAGTTAATCCAATAAATGATGCTCCAACAGCTTCTGATGACTCTTATACAACATCTGAAGATACTGCACTAGTCATAGCAGCACCAGGAGTTCTTGGAAATGATTCTGATGTTGATGGAGATTCCCTTTCACCAGTAATTGATTCTACTACAAATGATGGTACACTTGTACTCAATTCTGATGGTAGTTTTACATATACTCCTAATGCAAACTTTGTAGGAATTGATTCTTTTACTTATCATGCAAATGACGGTCTTTTAGATAGCAACATTGTAACTGTAGACATTACAGTCTCTTCAGAAAATGATGCACCTATTGCACAAGATGATCAAACTGAAACTCAACAAAACGTCCCAATTCGTATCGATGTTCTTGAAAATGATTCTGATGCAGAAGATGATTCATTGAATATCTTATTGACAGTTGACCCTTCTCAAACAAAAGGAACTGTTGAATTAGAAGGCTCAAAAGTATTGTTTACTCCTAACTTAGACTTTGTTGGAGAGACAACTTTCTCATATGCTGTTTCAGATGGTGACAAGACTAGTAATTCTGCTCAAGTCACTGTAACTGTTATTGCAGTTGATAATCCTGATGATTCTATCTTTGATCAAATTTTAGACCAGATTCAATCATTAATAGACAAAGTCCTAAACCTAGAAAATGAAATAACTCAACTCAAAGAGGAAAACTCTGTACTTGCATTAAGAATTACAGAACTTGAATCAATTGTATCAAATGGTGTTCCACATCATGATGACGACGATGATGATCATGATGATTTTTCTAAAAAAGAACTCAAAAACCAGATTAAAGCACTAAAGAAAGAGTTCAAAGAACAAAAAAAGGAACTAAAGAATGAATTCAAAGATAAAGAAAAAGAACTCAAAAAACAACTAAAAGATTTGAAGAAAGATAAGAAAAACAATGACGATGATGATGACGATGATGATGACGATGATGATGATTAGTCAACAAATCTATTAAGACATTAATTCTGTGTCTATTTGGGATCAAAATAATCAGTAAACCAGTTCTAAGTCTGCCGTTCTCATTACAGTTTTAGAATTCGCAATAAACTTTCAAAATTTTCTTGTGTTTTTTCTTGTTTGTATTGTTTCAAGGCTTTGATAATTTTTACTTTGGATGGATTTTTGTAAATTTTTTGAACTTTTCTTGCAATCCCTGATCCAATAAAAATTGCCTGAGTAATTGATGTGACATTTGATGGTCTTCTCTTAGTGCTGGAACTCTCAAAATCAATTAAAGTTGATTTTGTTTTTCCTACAATAACATGTTTTGAAATATTACTTAATTCACCATGATCAAAACCAATTTTATCTAATCTATAGCAATCCTCTAAAATAGTTCTGATAATAGATTTTAGTTTCTTTGAACTACCTACTCCTTTTAACGCATTTACCCACTCGATAATCTTAACTCCTTCGAGATATTCCATAACTAAGAAATTTTTACTACTTGCAAACATTTTTGGTCCAACATTTACTGAATTTACTAATTCTAGCAAAACTGCCTCATTTTTCATTTCTTTTCTCTGCGAATCTGTTCTTCTAATTTTCAATGCAACCTGTTTGTTACCTTTTTTTGCTAGAACTACAACACCGACGTATCCTTTTCCTAAAATTGCTAGCTTTCCAAGCGTTGTGGGACCTGTTAATGAAATTGATTTGATTTTTAATTTTTCTAATTCACTAATTCTTGATTTTATCTGACGACTAGTAGCTTTTGGATATCCAAGAATTTTTGAATATGGCTCATCAACAAATTTCTTAATTGAAATGAAGTAATGTGCCATCTGTTGAAATCAACTCATTTGCAGCCTCTTTAATTGATTTGCTTAAATTTTTGTTTCCTATTGAAACCTTGAAACCTCGTTTGAAATCGCTTTGTAGACCTTTTGGTATGCCTGTTCCTAAATTCTTTTTCAAAAACTCTGTCATGAATTTGACGGCTTCTGTATGTTTTCTTTTTTCTAATGAAATTATTTTTTTGTCCTTTCCAATCCACATTAATTTTGTATTTGCATGATTTTTAGAAATAAAACTCTTGGAACTGCTTTCTCTAAAAAACTCTGGTCCATTTTTTGGATACATTTCTGAAATTCTTGTTGATTCTAACAAGAAAAAGAGATAGACCTCTTTTTGTTGATCTGTATGAGATTTACTTCTTAACACGTTGAATCCACCTAGTTCTAGCTGTGTAGACAAGGACGAAGTAGCTCTTTTAATTTGACCCCATATTATGTCTGGGCTTCTAATTTTGAAATCAAATTTTATCACTAACAGATTTTCCCAATGTTTCTTTGAAATTGTTGATTTTTTGTCCTTGAAGAATTCTGATGTAGGTTTTTCCATAAAAGCTCTAGAAACAAGAACAAATTTTCCAATATTTTCATCAGAAATTGCTGCAGCTAAATTTCTATTTTTATCAATTGGATCTACAATCACTATTGGTGTATCAAATTTCTTTGAAGCCTTTCCAATAATTTGGCTTTCTTTAATTTTTGATATTGATTTAATCACATTTTCAAAACTTCTAAAATTTAAGACCAAAACTTCTGAAACATATCCACTAAAACCCTGTTTTGCAATTTCTGCTCCGTAAATTCCATTTGATTTAAGAAATGTCTTTAGAATTCTAACCTCGTTTCTCATTTTGAGTGTTAATGATTTTTTCATAAATTTTGTATGAAATGGGGATCTATCTGCAGAACTTTTCCATTCTCCAATTTTTACGTCATAAAATGGTACAACATTGATCTTAGTATTCTTAATTTTAGCCTCAACATAGGGGTGTTCTGAATATCTAACATATGGAGAATATTTTTTCATTGATTCAAAACCAATTTTTCTTGAAATCCTTTCAAATTTTTCTTCTGATGTAGATTTCTTGAATCTGATAAAAATATCTACATCTGCATCCTTTGATAACCAAGTACCTTTTGCGTATGAACCTCCAAATTCTAATCCTATAACTTCTGGAAATTTTTCAATTTCTTTTTCAACTAACTTTAATGCTAATTCAGCAATTTGTTTTTTTGATTTCTCTATTGCTTTGGATGGAATCACACTCTTGGCAACTTTGGAAATAATCTGTTTCATTTTATTGCTTTAATCTCCTCTAAATCAGAATAGATTGGTCCATTTGATGTAAGTTCACTTTTTTTCAATTTGATACTAGTTATTTCTTGTACTCCAAAATCTATGATTTTCTGTTCATCCAATTCTTTTGTTATATCTCCCACCTTCTTTTTAATTCTAAATACTGTGATATGAGGTTTGAATGGTTTATCTGAAAAAAATCCCAAAGGCTCTAATGCCTTTTCAACTTTTTTTGATAACTGAACTAGCATATTTCCTCCATCATTATCTGTTCCAACCCAAATCACTCTTGGAAATTTAGGTTTAGGAAATGCACCTACTCCTCTCAAGTTTACACTAAAACTTGAAAATTCAATCTTACGAAGAGCTTGGATAATTTTTTGTAAGATATCTTCTGAAACTTCACCTAAAAACTGCAATGTAAAATGAAAATTTCTTGATTCTACAGGTTTTGCATCAATACTAATTCTAGTTTGAAATTTTTTTATGGAATTAATAATATCATCATTTGAAATTTCAATTGCTACAAAAGTTCGCATCATATCGTTTCTTGAAGTATCTTTATAATAATTTCCGGTAGCTTCATAGACGAGCCTCTTTTTTGATATGTATTGACAAAACTAATTGTATGTCTCACAGGTATGCCTGGTGCTGGTAAATCAACTATTGCTGAAGGATTGAAACCAAAAGGATATGATATTATCAATATGGGAAATGCTGTTAGAGCAGAAGCAACAAAAAGAAACTTAGAACCAACCAGTTCAAATCTTGGAAAACTTATGCTTGATCTAAGAGAAAAAAATGGTCCTGGTGCAATAGCAGAACTTGTTAAACCACAAATAGAATCCTCTTCTGCAAATGTGATACTAATAGATGGAGTAAGATCTAATGATGAAATACGAGTACTAAGAAAATTTGGTAATGTAAAACTATTAGCAATTCATGCATCAACTGATACTAGATTTGATTTTTTACAAAAGAGAGGAAGATCAGATGATCCTCAAACAAAAGACAACTTTGAAGAAAGAGATAATCGTGAATTAGGTGTTGGAATCAGTAATCCTATTGCATTATCTGATTATGCTATATCAAATATCGATTTAACAAAAGACGAGTTAATAGAAACTGCATTTGAAATAATTCAAAGTTGGATAGAATGAAAATTCCAAGTATTAGTTGTAAAATAGAGATGTTATGTCCAGTAAATCCTTCTGAAGACCCACAAAAAATCGAAAAAGCAATTTCAAATGTTTTTCCACATTCAACTATAAACACTGAAAATTTTTCAGTTAGTGCACAATCAAAAGATCTCAAATCTTTGGAAAAAATTTATGAAACAGTTCAATCAAAACAATCTCAAAAAATCTATAGACGAAATCTTGGAAAAAATTTAGAAAATGACACTACTTGGTTTTATCTAAATAAGCAAGCAGCTTTTGTTGAAAAAATAGCGATTTGTGAAAAAGCAGATGAATCTCCTTTAGGGCCCATTAAAGTAATTCTTACTTCATCAAATATTGATAGAATAATTGATTGGATTATTTCTGGGGATTATGATTAAGCTAAGAAAATTCACTCATTTTTGAATATTTTTTTAAGTTAGAATCTAAAATTCATTTTTTAGAATTATTATCAAATGTTGATAAAATTAGGCATAATTGCTGGTATTGTGATCTTAGGAGGCATGATATTCTCCAATGAAATTGATAATTTGTTTCCAGTCACATCAGCTACTGTAATTGATTCTCTCAAAGATGATGCAGCTAATTTTGGTTCTAAAGCGTCAGATTCTGTAGAACAAAGAATTGATGAATCAATTGATAAAATAACTGATAAAACAGGCGATGCTATAACTAGTGAAATTAGTGAAGCTGGAGATAAAATTTCTAATGAAATCTCTGAAGAAGTTTCTAATTTTAATCCTATTGAATCAATACAAAATATTTTCACAGGTGGTTCCAACTCTGAATCATCTACCACACAATCTATTCCTAAAACCACTAGTAATCCAATATCAACTCAAAGTCATCCTCCAATTACATATGAAACATTATCTCTATCAACTACACAACAATCTGATGATAACATTCTTCTTCAGTATTCTGATTCAAGTGGAAAAACAAAAAATGTCAGTGTTGTAATTAGAACTGAACAAAAGGAAGTTTTTTCAGGCACATTCTTTACTTCAATGTTTGAAACAACTGTAAATGATGCTAATGGCATTCCTTACTATGTAGATATGGTTATTGAACATGAAGAATATGGTACAGTTACATCATCAGTGTTTAATCCTGGTGAAGATTCTGATACAAAAATTAGTGGTGTATTTGCCACTAACTGACTAGTTTTCTCTAAACAATGAAACAAATTCAGGTAGTGCAACTGCACTTGTATTTCTTATAACCAAATCCATCTCTGATGACATTTCAGTATCTTGTGGATTAACTTCTATCAATATTGCATTGTTTTGTTTTGCATAAATTGGTAATGTATTTGCAGGTGATACAACAAGTGATGTACCAGCAATTATCATCAAATCACATTGACTAGCACAAATCATAGCTTTTTGCCATACATCTTGTGGCAAAGATTCTCCAAACCAAACTACATTAGGTCGAAGTATATTTCCACACTTGCATAAGGGTGGAATTTCAGAGAATTCTGTTATTATTTCATCTCTAAAATCACAAACAGAACACTTGATCTTTACAATACTTCCATGTAATTCCAACACTTCTGAACTACCAGATTTCTGATGAAGCCCATCAATATTCTGTGTTAAAACTATGACTTCTGCATATTTTTCAAGCTCAGCAATTGCATTATGACCTGGATTTGGCTGAGCTTGAAAAATATTCTTCCTTCTTTCATTATACCACTCCCAAACTAATTTTGGATTTTCATAAAACGCATCAATTGTGGCTAATTTCATTGCATCATGATTTCTCCATAACCCCTCTTTTCCTCTAAATGTAGGGATTCCACTTTCTTGCGAAATCCCAGCCCCTGTTACAAATACAATTTTTTTAATATCTTTAATTTGTTCTTTGATTACTTCAAACATTTTCATTTAATTTCTATTTCTAACAGATCTCTTGCAGTGATTACTGAATCATGAATTTCTTGTGCTTCATCCAAATGTCCAACTTCATCTTTGTACCTAGCTGAAAAATGAGTTAGAACTAGATTTTTCACTTTTGCATTTTTTCCTAAAGTTGCAGCTTGTTTTGCAGTAGAATGACAGGTTTCTTGTGCTCTCTGTTTTTCTTCATCAAGAAATGTAGAATCAAACACAAGATAATCACATCCCTCAAAAAATTCTTCTAATTCTTTAGTAGGCATTGTATCACCAGAAATTCCTATCTTTTTACCAGGACGTTTCTTCCCTAATACCTGATCTGGTCTTATTGTTTTTTCATTAACAATAATTTCATTTCCATTTTGTAACTTATTCCATAATTCTCCTTCAGGTATGCCTAATTCCTTAGCTTTTTCAATATTGAATCTTCCAGGCTTATCTTTTTCTTCAAATAGATATGAATATGCAGTAACTGAATGATTTGCCTTACATGTATATATTAAAAATTTTTCATCCTCAAAGATTTTTCCTTCTTTGAGAGTGGTGATTAAAACAGGAAATGATAATCCAAAATTTAATACTTTGATGTTTGCTGCAATGAATTCATCAATTCCACTTGGACCAAAAATTTCCAAAGTTTCAGTTCTGTTTTGCATAGACATTGTTTGTAATAATCCTAGAATTCCTACACAATGATCTCCATGTAGATGTGTAACAAAAATTTTCATTTTCTTATTCCATCCCAAACCTGATTTCATATAGGAAATCTGTGCAGCCTCTCCTGCATCAAACATCAAGATCTCTCCTTCTTTTTCTAAACAAATGCAAGATAATCCTCTATTTTCAGTGGGTTGAGATGCTGATGTTCCTAAGAATACAAGTTTCATTTAATCAAAATTGTCCTTGTCAAGCTTTTATGCCTATAGATTTGATATTTTTTTATTCCTTTTAACTTCAAATTGTAATCTAATTCTTTTTTGTACATGATTGCTATTTTCTTACGTTTAGGCAGAATTGAGAAAAATTTCTTCAAGATTTCTTCAGGTTTTATTGATGCTTTTGATGCTTTTCCATATGGCAAGTCAGTAACAATTCCATCAAACTTTCCAGAGATTTTTGATATTTCTTGAAAATCTAATTTGAAAACTTTTGATTTATACCCATTTATCTTGAGATTTTCTTTTGAAATCTCACACATTTTTTCATCAAAATCTAGTCCAATTGCGTGAATACCCATAGATTCAGCCTCTAAAAGAGTTGTACCGGTACCGCAAAATGGATCACAAACTGTTTCTCCTTCTTTTAATCCAGCTAAATTTATCATGACTCTTGTTAGCTTCCAATCTAATTCATGAGGGTGTTTTTTGATCTTTTTTGGTCTACTTTTTTCTTTAACTCGTTTTGAGAATCCAAAAAAATTCTCTTCATTAGTAAAAATCAGGTATATCATAATATCTGGATCTTCTAACTCTACTTTTGCATGAGAGAATTTTGATATCATATCACCCATAGAACTCTCTAATTCTGGAATATTGAACTGATTTGATGACAAATTAATTATTCTGCAAACAAAGGTCTTTGTATTTTTCAGAATTCCAAGATTTTCCTCATCTAAAAATAATCCTGACATTTTACGTAATATCTGTCCAGAAACTTTAACAAATGATGCACGTTTTGCAATTTCATTCCAATTTGTTTTTGACTGAATGATTACCAAATTAGAAATTACTTTAGCCTTAGCAAATCTATCATATGTTTTTGATATTGCAATTACCTCATCAGTTGCAAGTTCTAGATAATCTTTAGATAAAATAAAAAAGCTTTCTGGCATTATACTATTGCCTTTGCAATTGTATTTGAAACATCAACAATTGATGTTTTACCAGGAATTGTATTTGCACTAACAATTCTTGTAACTCCTGCTTTTTTTATTTTCTTTTCAGCATCGTTCATTAAAAGAGCATGTGTACATGCAACAAACACTCTCTTACATTTTTGTTTTTTAAGAAATTGTGTTGCTTTAACTATACTTCCTCCTGTACTTATCATATCATCAACTAAAATGAGATCTCTGTTAGCAACTTCAACATTTTTTGTTTTAATTTTCACTTTGCCTGTTTTTCTATCTCTTTTTTTGTTTAGAGAAATATACCCTAATTCAAACTCTTTTGCAAACTCTCTTGCTCTGTCTTTTCCACCTTGATCTGGGGAGACAACTAAAGGGTTTTTCAGGCTCAATTTCTTAAAATATCTCACTAGATCTGGAATAGCAGTAACATTTCTTGTTTTGATTGTAAAATGCTTGAGGCCAATCATACTGTGAATATCAACAGCAATTATCTTTGATGCACCTGCACCTTTAAACAATTTTCCAAGAACTTTCATCGTAACAATTTCTCCTGGTAGAAATTCTCTATCTTGCCTTGCATATCCCATATATGGAATAACAGCAATTACTTCTGACGATTTTTCTTTAGCCTTTGAGATTAGTGATAATGCTTGAACTAGATTAGTATCCACTGGTGGATAAATTGACTGAACAACAACACATTTTCTTTTTGATAGATTTCCCTTTAGAGTAATCTTACTTTCTCCATCAGCAAAAACTCTAACGTCTGATTTTACAAGATTTGCCTTTATCTTCCTAGATAATTTCCTTGCTAAACCTTCTGAGGATTTTCCTGCAATTACTGATAGTTTAGTCAACAAGAAAATGTGATTTAATGGGATTCTTAAGTTTTGAGAAGATCACTCATCTTCACCACTACCGCGAGCAATATCACCTGTACCATATTTGTCAATTACCTCATTTCTTTGATCTTTGAGCTTGTCTATCTCTTCTTGTTCACGTTTTTCATCTCCTTGATACACAGTTCTAATAGGCCATGGAATTCTAATATCATACCTCTTGAATTCTTCATACATGATCATTCTCATATCGGTTTTAGTTTTGAATTGTGCACCATAATCTCTTACATAAACCCATAATGAAAAATCTAATGAAGAATCGTTGAATTGGTTAAATCTTACAACTGGTTGATTAATATCAACATGAATGTCTTTATCACAACCACAACTAGGATGATTATTTTCTAAGTATGGACATCGTATTTGTCTAATCAAATGTCTACCCTTTCCATCAACTACTTCTTTCATTGCACGTTTACCAACTTTCACAAGAATTGCTGAAACTTGTTTAGGATCATTAAGATAAGAAACACCAACATCCACAATAGCTGGAACCATCTTTATTCCCTGTGAATAATTAATTACTTGAGCATTAACCAATTGTCTAGTTGGAATAATGGCAATTGATTCGTTTAATGCATCTCTGACATATGTTACTCTAGGCGTAATTTTATGTACATATCCATTGTATCCAGTGTCTAGTTTTACACGCTCACCTTCAACGAATACCTTGTCTTTTCTAATGAAGATATATGCAAAATAATTCTGCATAGTTTCTTGTAATGCCAAACCTAAACCAATTGCTAATCCTCCCGTAGCTGTTGCAAGTACAATCAAGTCTACGCCCCACCAAGCAACAACTCCTAAAATTGTTGCAATAAAAATTCCAACTGGAAGGATTTGTTTTGCAGACTTTGGAATACCCTCTCTTTTCTTTTTTGCATATCCTGGAGGACGAGAACTTGGAATTAGTGGTTCAAATCCATTTTCTCTTTTTTCTTCTCTCCAAATATCAATTGGAAATATCTCATCAGGTTTTGCACCAGGTTTTAATTTTCTTCCAGATTGATTATTACCAGTGATACAATTTTGAAAATATTTCTCATACTTTGCACGTTCTGATTTTTTCCATTCTTCAAATGGATCATCAACTAGTTTTTCATATCCACCAATTGGATTTCCTTTTGTTGTACGAAATTGTTCTAACTCCAACATTCCTTCTTTTGTCTTTAGCATTTCTTTGAATTCATCTTCTTCAAATTCTTCTGGAGTAATTTTTGGTGGAAGCCATTTGTACATTTTATGAAATAGATCATCTTTATCATCAACAAATCCTCTCATCTCAAACCATTCATCAAAATCTTCCCTTTCCAAACCAGATTTTTCACGTTTGTTAAGAGCAATTGGAATAAGGTGAGATATCGTATAACCGATTACCAAAATATTGAAAGTATTGAGAATCTTTGCAAATATTTCATGAGGAGATATCTCTTCATCTCCAACTATCGTCAAGTCTTCTCCCAACAAAACACCAGTTTGTATGTGAACATTAATTGCAGTAATTAATGCAATTGCAAAAAATGGAAGTATAGCTCTTCTAACAAATCTTGAAAAATGTGGTCTTTGATAATAGAATTTCTTTGAACCAACCCAAGATGAAAATTTTCTGTAACCAATAGCAATTCCAACTATGCCTACAATCATTATCAAAAATGCAATTTGAAGTGATTCAGATGATGCTAAAAGCTGCGAAACGGTTTCAAACTCACCTGCAGAAATTTGTGATAATTCCTCTTCAGCCATGTTTAGTCACCATTCTAATCAAATTCATGTCCTAGAATACAAAGGTTAAGCCATATTATCATTTAATTCAAAAAATACTATGCGTAACTAGTCTGCAACCTTTAACAATGGTTAACACTATATTTACAAAATGACCTATCAAGAATCAGTTTGGGATGATTCACCATCATTAAAGTCATACACATTAGCAAACTTTCGTGATCTTCCACAAATTCAGAATATGTCTGAAGAAACTCAATTTGAGATGGAAGTTGTAGGAAATGTTTTGCCCTTTAAAGCAAACAACTACGTTGTTGAACAATTAATTGATTGGAACAATATACCAAACGATCCAATGTATGTTTTGACTTTTCCTCAAAAAGGAATGTTAAAACCAGAACATTATGAAAAAATGGCAACTACTCTGAAAAATAATTCTGATAAAAAAGAAATTACATCTATTGCAAATGAAATTCGTTTACAATTAAATCCACATCCAGCAGGACAAATGGAATTTAATGTTCCAACACTAAAGAATGGAACCAAATTGTATGGTATGCAACACAAATACAAAGAAACTTGTCTCTTCTTCCCAAGTCAAAGTCAAACTTGTCATGCATACTGTAGCTTTTGTTTTAGATGGCCACAATTTGTTGGAATGGATGAAATGAAATTTGCAATGCAAGAAG
>JBHHVV010000032.1:0-17155 GCA_046754445.1 Candidatus Nitrosopumilus sp. | reverse complement strand
AAAGAGAAAGCCAGCTAGAAAGACTGCTACAAAGAAAAAAGTAGTAAAGAGAAAGACTGCTACAAAGAAAAAAGTAGTAAAGAGAAAGACTGCTACAAAGAAAAAAGTAGTAAAGAGAAAGACTGCTAGAAAAGCAAGTAAAAGAAAATCAAATAGACGTAGATAGGCACAAAATAACCTAAATTATTTAACGAATTTATGTCCAGATTAAGGTGAGCATTCATGAATAAACTAGATCCGCTATTGTCTAAAGCATGTGGTGAAATTACACAGAATCTACTTACAATTAAGGAGCCTAGTAAAAAGCAAGTAAAAGAGGAAATCATAAAAATTTGCACAAAATATGCACTAGAGAGAATTCCCAGAAATTATGAAATTCTATCAATGGCAAAAGAATCAGATTTCAACAAATTAAGAAAAGTTTTGTTAAGAAAACCAGCAAAAACTGCATCGGGAGTAGCAGTAGTGGCATTAATGCCAAAACCATATGCGTGTCCCCATGGAAGATGTACATATTGTCCAGGAGGAATTGAATATAATTCTCCAAACAGTTACACCGGTAAAGAGCCATCATCACTAAATGCAATAGAAAATGAATTTGATCCTAAATTACAAATCACATCAAAGATTGAGAAGTTAATAGCATTTGGACATGATCCAACAAAAATGGAAGTAGTAATTGTTGGAGGGACTTTTCTTTTCATGCCAAAAGACTACCAAGAAAATTTTATCAAATTATGTTATGATGCATTAAACGGAACAGATTCAAAAAATTTGCAAGAAGCAAAATCAAACAACGAACATGCGGTCATAAGAAATGTAGGGTTTACAATCGAGACAAAACCGGATTATTGTAAAAAAGAACATGTGGATTTAATGCTAAATTATGGAGTGACCAGAATAGAGATTGGAGTTCAATCATTACAAGAACGTGTTTATGAAATAGTAAATCGCGGACACAGTTACAAGGATGTAGTAGAATCATTTCAAATTTCAAAAGATGCAGGTTACAAAATTGTAGCACATATGATGCCAGGACTACCTACAATGACTCCTGAAGAAGATATTTCTGATTTTAAAAAACTGTTTACAGAACCACAATTACGTCCAGACATGCTGAAAATTTATCCATCACTCGTAATTGAAAACACACCGATGTATGATGAATACAAACAGGGAAGATACACACCATATTCAGATGAAGAGATGATCAAAGTACTTACTGAAGCAAAAAAGAATGTTCCAAAATGGGTAAGAATCATGAGAGTTCAAAGAGAGATTTCTCCAAAAGAGATTATCGCAGGACCAAAATCAGGCAATTTACGACAAATTGTGCATCAAAATTTAGCCAAACAAGGTACATCATGCAAATGCATTAGATGTAGGGAAGCAGGACTATCTAATAAAAAATCAGACGGAGCAGACATTAAGCTAAACAGAATAGACTATGATTCATCAGGAGGAAAAGAAGTGTTTTTGTCTTATGAGGACAAAAATGAATCAATTTATGGATTTTTGAGATTAAGAAAACCAAGTGAGAATACACATAGAGATGAAGTTGGACAAGACAGTTGTATCGTAAGAGAAATTCATGTCTATGGAAAATCACTGAAGATTGGAGAGAAGGAGGAAAATGAGATTCAGCATTCAGGGTTAGGAAAAAATTTGATGAAAGAGGCAGAAAAAATATCCAAAGAAGAATTGGATGCAAAAAGAATTTTGGTAATCAGTGCAGTGGGAACAAGAGAATACTATCAAAAGTTAGGGTATTCGTTATATGGGCCATACATGTCCAAAACATTGAACTAGGGAACAGAAATGTCAGAGCAAGAAATTATTGGAAAGGGAACATGGATAGACAAATTATCATCAGAACTTCTTGAACGTGAAAAGTCACTTGGCAGAAATTTAGATATTCTTAGAGTTGAAAGTGGACTTGGCGCATCAGGAGTTCCGCATATTGGGAGCTTAGGAGATGCAGTAAGAGCTTATGGTGTAAAACTAGCATTAGAGAATTTAGGTTACAAATCAGAACTAATTGCATATTCGGATGATCTTGATGGTCTAAGAAAAATTCCTGAAGGATTTCCTGATTCTCTAGAAGAGCATTTAGCAAAACCAGTTTCACTAATTCCTGATCCATATGGATGTCATGACTCGTATGGTATGCATATGAGCAGTATCCTTTTAGACGGACTAGATAAGGTTGGAATAAAATACGAATTCCGAAGAGCAATTGATACTTACAAACAAGGATTACTAAAAGATCAAATCCATACAATTTTACAAAACAGTACAAAGATCGGAGATAAAATATCGGAGCTCGTAGGACAGGAAAAATATCAAAAATATTTACCATATTTTCCAGTATGTGCCGAGTGTGATAGACTGTATACCGCAGAATCTACTGAATACATTACAGATGAAAAGAAGGTAAAGTACCACTGTCATGATGCAGAAATAGGCTCAAAGATGATCAAAGGGTGTGGTCACCAGGGAGAGGCAGACATTACCAAAGACCTCGGAAAACTAGCCTGGAAAGTAGAATTTGCAGCAAGATGGACAGCATTTGATATCAGATTCGAAGCTTATGGAAAAGACATCATGGATTCAGTAAAGGTAAATGATTGGGTAGCGGATGAAATTCTAGAATTCCCACATCCACATCATGTAAAATATGAAATGTTTCTAGACAAGGGTGGAAAGAAAATTTCAAAATCACTTGGCAATGTTATCACTGCACAGAAATGGCTAGAATTTGGCAGTCCTAAATCAATCCTACTGTTACTATACAAAAGAATTACGGGTGCAAGAGAGTTAGGGTTTGAAGATATTCCATCTTTGATGAATGAATATAATGAATTGGAAGACATTTACTTTGGAAGAATAAAGGTGGACAACCAAGCAAAACTGACAAAATCAAAAGGATTGTTCGAATACGTTAATCTTCTTAACCCACCAAAGCAGCCAAGCACACATGTAAACTATAGACTATTAATTGAATTGACAAAAATATTCAAGGAAAATAGAGGTGAAAGAGTGATGAAAAAATTACTTGATTACGGAGTAGTTAAAAATCCAGAACCAGAAGTGGAAAAATTAATAGAGATTGCAGGGAATTATTCAGATGAATTTGATGAACAAGAAAAAACACAAATCGATTTAGATGACACTGTAAGAAAAGCACTAAAGATTCTAGTTGATGCACTTGATGCAGAAGAAGAACCAGAAGATATTCAAAATACCATTTACCAAATTGCAAAATCAAATGATGTACAACCAAAAGATTTCTTTAAAACATTATATCAAATAATTCTTGGAACCACAAGAGGACCAAAAATTGGACCATTCATCTCAGATATTGGAAGGAAGAAAGTAGCTAAAACACTTTCAGAGTATGTTTAGTCATGGTTCACGGAGAACATAATAAATCAAGAAACAGTGGAGGATTTGCCATGATAATATTAGGTTCTTTGATGTTATTTTTGGCACCAAATATCTATCCAGAAATGCAAGAATTAGGCACGATTTCCTTGTTTGGAGGCATCATAATTGGCGGAATTGGGTTTTATCTGAAATTTTTCAGAAACAGGGTAAAACAAAGATAAGAAAGATTCATCTTTTGGAATAAAGAGGCAAGAATCATGGGGTTATTTGGGAAGAAGGAAGAAGTTGATAAAATTTCTAAAGACAGTGAAGAATATGTACTAAAAGAAGATCTCGAAACAGAAGTAGAAAAACTCCAAGAAGAATTTAGAATAAAACAAGATGAACTAAATGACATCAATGAAAAAATCAAATCCGTAAAAGAAGAGTACGATACAACAGTAGAAAAATTGATGACAGTCAAAAAAGAGCTCAATCAAAGAAGAATGGAAAATGATAACATTCAAAGACAATACAGAGAAGTAAAAGAAAAAATTAAAAATGCGGGAGAAGATAGAGATTCAAAATTTATTGAAGAATTTAACAAATCTGAAAAAAACCTTTTAAAAGTTAAAGAAGAGTTTGAAGAATTTACAAAAAAGCAAAATGAAATGAAAGAACAAGTTGAACAAGAACAGGTAATTCTTCACAATATTAGAAAGCAGCAGATAGATGCAAAAAAAGAATTAGATGAGGCAAATGCAAGACTATACAATGCAAAAGAAGAATTAGACAAAAAGGATCATTTTCAAGATACAGATGTTCTAACACCTAAAGAAAAACAATTCATCGAAGGTGAAAACACAAACAAAGATAGTGCTGCAGGAGTTATTGAAGCTGCAAGTGCAGTAGTAGGATCATTAAAATCAAAACTCAACATGACAGAAAAAGAATTAGAAACAGTTCAATCTCTTTTAGAAAAAGAAAGAAATCAACATCAAGAAACTAAAAAAGAGTTAGAAGAAATAAAATCACTAGCTAAAACATTGGAAGAATCATAAACTTTCAAAATGTTTTTTCCATTTTGATTTAATTTCGGATTGGGAAATTCCCATATCATACAAGGGAGATATTACTTCAGAAAATTCTGATACTTGAATTAAAACAATAGCGTTAATAGGGCTTTTCACGCCTTTTTCACGATAATTTCCCAGGATTTTTTTATTTAGTGATTCATCATCGACGATTCTGGCCTCACCTCGAAATAAATACCCCTTTCTTGTCAATGGGTCAATCACATTGATTTCCACATGAGGATTTTTCTTCAAATTATTCATGGTGTCAGGAGAGCGAATATCTGCAAAGGCCAACTCATCAGAAGTCCACCCAATTATAGTTCCCTTTGGAGAAAGATTTGGGGTTCCATCAGCATTTACTGTTGCAACATAACCAAGCTTTTGAAGATCTAAAAAATCCTTAATTTCTTGAGTTATCACATATTTTGTAACCAGAAATGACTATAATGTATTTAGTTTCGAAAATTATCTCATAATTTCTGCCATTTCTATAGAAAAGAAGAAGAATGCTATGCCCCCTCCAATAATTGTAATCCATGCAGCAATTTGTTTAATTTTTGACATCAAATAGAATCATACAAACTTACTATTGAATCTAATCTAATCCTAGACAATTTAATTAGATTGGGAGCAAACTAGTAATGATGGCAAGCATAAAAGATGTTGGAAAATTTTTTGTATTCATTGTTGGGGGATTAGTTGCCATCATTGTAGGTTCCTTTATGATTAGAGGAACCATGCACATGTGGGATAATTCAGATAAGGAAAATAACGATAAAGAAAATAACGATAAAAACAAGTAATCTCAATTAGAACATACTTGCTTCAAGATTCAACTATTAGAAAATCACTTGATAAATACATTAAAAGGAGAGTTCAAGAAATACCAACTGAAATCAAGCAGACATTTCCAAATATTAGACAGATTTGGAAGTGTGGTGATGAAAAAGATTTTCTTTATGGATATTATGTAGGAAAAATCGAAGAGGGGGCATTACGTTATTTACTAAAAGCAACTCGTGCGTCAGTTGGCGGCTATGTAGATACATTTGAGATTAGAGGAATAATTGAAACTCATAAAATAGAATTGCAAGATACAATAAAATCTGCAGTAAATTAGTGAAGTAGAAATAGAACATCATTCATGGAAAAACATGGTAGGACCACAAGATGGAGGATTTGGTTTTGATCAATCAAAAAAATACACATCAGTTGAAAATATTGAGGAAGTTTGCGTTCAATGTCAGGCGGGTCAACACAAAAAATGTTTGAAAAAAGCAAAAGAACAAGATGTTTGCGAATGCGAGCATTGTATGATTTATGGCTAATCTAGAAACAAGTTAATCTAACTACATAGTTCTAACATCATGAAATGCAATAACAAGAAAATAGGATGCTATCATTTTCAATCAATTCACTCAGAAGAGAATGGGAAATGTCTTGTTAGAGGATGCAAATGTGAAAAATTTGAAAATTAAAGATTACCTAATTTGTTTTCTAGGTCCTGAATCTCTTTTTTGTAAGAATCAGTAACATTTTGTGCAAATTCTTTATGTGCAGAGATGATTGAGTTTAGTGCACTTTCATAATTTGGATGTCCTTTTTTTAGTACATCGCAGGAGTCCAGAGACGTAATGTGTCCAGTAACTGTTGCCATTGCCCCTTTTTGATTGAATTGCACAATTCCTCCAAATGCTTCAATTAGCATGTATGCAGACTCTGCTTTGCATTTGTAAGTCACCCTGCCAGTTTCAGTGTTGAATAGTTGTGTTATTCCACCTGGCTTTCTTGTCACAGTTACTGTCATGGAATAATTTGAAATAATGAGGTATTAATTATTTTTGAAAAAATGATTTTTATGCAGCAGGATCAGCTTCCGGAGTTGCGGCATCTGTTGCTAGAATTTTGTCGATTTCGTGTACTGCAAGTTTATCACGGCCCAATAGATCAAATTTTTGCAAAATTGTTTCAAATTTTGTTTCTTCCTGAACTTGTTCGTTGACAAACCATTCTAGAAATGCATACGTTGAATGATCTTTTTCTTTTTGTGCAATCTCTACCATTTTGTGAATTGCTTTTGTAACTAATTGTTCATTTTTTAGTGCAGTCTTGATTAGTCCTTCAAGGGATTTGTAAGAACTCGTAGGTGCTTTTATTGCAGGTATTGTTGCAATTGCACCCATATCATTTAGATAATGAACAACTTTGAGCATGTGAGTTCTTTCTTCATCTGATTGAGCATAGAAATAATCTGCACCACCTTGATATCCTGTAACCTCACACCATGAGGCCATTGCCAAGTAACTGTTAGAAGCTGCTGCCTCAAGGGTTACCTGATCATTTAGTGCTTTTTTCATCTTTGCAGAAATTTTCATGATTTTCAGAAATAGTTGTTTTTTTGTGTTAAAAAGACTTGCTAAAGTTCGGACATTCAAGGAGAATGCCAACCCATGCAAAGTGTATTCCATCTCTAATTTTGGAATATGGAACTACAGAAAATGGAAATACAAAGATTAGTAGTTTGTAGATACATTCCATAACTAGTAATTTCACAAAAAATGAAAAGTTTGTAAATTTAAACGATTATGAGAAGAATTTTGTAATAATAAAGAAAACAGCAAAACCACTAAGGAAAATTATTCCTGCAAAACTCAGAATCTTCAATATCATAGAGGGATGATGTTCTTTGTCAAGGAATTTGCCAGTAACCAATCTAAAATTAAAAATTGCAATTATTGGTGCAATTAGAAATGACATTACAGTTGCAAAATCAACTAGTTCTTTGAGATTACTTTTGAATTCAAATATTATCAATAGTGCCCCAATAGAAATTACAAGTAAGAAGATTACGTAAAATGTGCGGAATTTTGTGCGGAATTTTGCCTCTTTTTTAGTAAAAATCAACTCCACTGTTCTATGTAAAGATCTTGAATACCCATCCAAAACAGCAATGATTGTACCAAACATCACAGTAAATGCAGAAGCTGCAATGATTATGTAGCTCCAATCTCCAATTGTTTGAGTATACATTGTAACTACTTTGTGTGCAAAATGTGCATTGTTGTTTGGTAATTCTTCACCGGAACCAAAAAACATGAAAGAGCCTAGTGTAACAAACATTATTGCAAGAATTCCCGTTATCAGATATGTCAATCTAAATTCAAAAAGAGTTTCTTTTAGTTTTGGTCGATAGTTTGTTTGTTTTGTTCTCTCCAATGTCCATAAACTATTCCATGCAGAAATATCAACAGGTGCAGGCATCCATCCCATTAATGCGAGTAGGAAAAAAATTCCAGTAACATTCCATAATTCTTTTTCGATGAATCCTTCTACTTGTTCTATTGGACCGTGATATAGCGCAAGTAAGAAAGCAGATACGGTAGAGATTACAAGTACAACAACTATAATCTTGATCAAACTATCAAGTGCATTGTATTTTCCAATCGCCAATATTCCAACACATATTGCAAATAAAATAACCAAAGTCCATTCACCAAGAAAATCAATTCCAAATAGATTTTCAAAAAATCCAGCAGTTACAAATCCAACTGCACCCGTAACAAAGAACATTGAACCAATAGTTAATAGAAAATACAACCATAATGCAGGCCTTCCAAGTTTTTTGTAACCATCAATAAGACTGGTTTGAGTAGAGTTTGCATAACGTGAACCGAACTCAAAAAAGGGATATTTCAATAAAGTTGCCACAATTACAAAACCTAGAATCAACAAGCCAAAATCAGCACCAGCTCTAGTGGATTGAATTAGATGAGATACACCAATTGCAGTACTTGCAAATAAGACTCCAGGTCCCGCAGTCTTTGCAAAAGCAGAGAATTTTTGATTCATCAGGCTCAAGATATCTCCAAAAATCTTGCATATAACCTAAAATTTAACAAATGCACTATGGAGGCAGGATTACAAAGATAATCATCATAATTTTGGCAAGGAGTTTGAATTTTCATTAATTGATTCTGCTTATAGGTAGTTGAATTCAAAAAAAAATGCAAGGTAGACAAATCACCGAAAGTTGGCAGAGACAAGTAATGCGTTAAAGCAGATGAAAAAATTGCTAAAAAAGGAGAACAATCAGTACTATTTCATAAATCTAGAAAAAATAATGCATTACAATCATGTTGAAAGAAAAAATTAAGTTAAATATTAGTGAAGAACGATTCACAATATGCTATTTGGAGTTTTTGCAGTACATAGTCCAGAGTCATGTCCAATAAACAATGAAGGTAATAGAAAAATATTCATGAAATTAGGAGAAAAATTAGAAACAGAAAGTAAAAAATATGAAAATGTCAAAATTATTGAATTTTACATGTCTGTTTTAGAACACGAGTGGACAATTATCATTGATGCAATAAATGCGCATGATATTGAAAAGCTATGCATAGATGTTGGAATTTCATCATTAAGTACAGTCAAAATAGTTCCAATGAATTTGTATAAGGACACGCTGAAAAAATTTCAGACTAGTTAATCACTTTTTGAACAAATAACAATTAGACGTATGATCATTTACCATTCCAACTGCCTGCATCAAAGCATAACAAATTGTAGATCCAACAAAATTAAATCCACGTTTTTTAAGATCTTGGCTTAGTTTTTCTGAGATATTGGTAGATGTTGGCAAATCTGAGAGGTTTTTGAATTTATTTTTAATTGGTTTGTGACGTACAAATCCCCACAAATACTCATCAAACGAGCCAAACTCTTTCTGAATTTTGAGAAATTGTTTTGCATTATTAATGGCGGAGTTAATTTTGAGCTTATTGCGAATTATTGATTCATCTAGGAGTAATTTTTCCACGTGTCTTTTAGTATATTTTGAGACTTTGAGTGCATCAAAACCAGAAAAAGCCTTTCTGTATCCCTCTCTGCGTTTGAGGATTGTAACCCAAGACAGGCCAGCTTGTGCACCCTCCAAAATTAGAAATTCAAAGAGACGAGCATCATCATGTTGTGGTCGTCCCCATTCCTTGTCATGATATGTTATGTTTGGCTCATCCTTTGCCCATGCACATCTTTTCATAAATCAAACAAGAGTTAACACAAAATATTAGTATTCACACAAAATCATCATGAAATTAAATCAGCAATTGCTTCAAATTAACAGAAGTTTTCTTATTTGCTTTATTGTTTCTGCATCACTTTCGGCAATTGTTGCACAGGTGCTTGAAGGATACGACAATTATCTAAATGCAACAATTACAATAATTTTTGGGTATGTTGTATATTTTGGAATCTTTTCAGGATTATTTTACTGGGATAATATTGAACGCTACAAGAGTATGAAATCAAATTTAATCAAAAAAGAATTGCTTGTAATGATTTCATCATTTGGAGTAGGCGAAGTAATTTATCTCGGAATAAGATGGCCCACACTTTATTATTTTCTTGAAATTGGAATAGAACCATACATTGCATCATTAATTTCAGAAATTATTGCAACAGCATGCTACATGGCATCAGTTACAATATTTCTTAGAAAGACAAAGACGTTTTAGACATCTGCAAGATATTTTACTAAATCAATTGATCTTAGTATTCCCACAATTTGTTTATTGTCAGAAACTGCTAGTTTCCTAATTTTTTTATCATCCATAAGTTTTGCAGCTTCAGAAATAGGTTTGTTTTGATCTACAGTGATTAATGGGGAAGACATAATTTTTTTCACAGGGGTATCAAAAGGCAAATTATTTACAGCGATTTTTATTGCAAAATCCCTATCAGTAACAATTCCAACAAAGTTTTCATTTTCTTTGATAAATATTGCACTTATTCCTCCTTGTTCCATCATTTTTGCAATTTGAAATACGGTAGTATCAGGATTAACAAAGATCAATGTCTTTTTCATAATATTTTTGACTAAAGTTCCAGAATCTTTACTCATTAAGTTAAATATGAATAGTATTATTTAAGACATTCATAAAAAAAGTCACAAATCTACTTTAGATTAGATTCCAAAAATGAAAGAGTTCTGTTCCATGCGTCTTTTGATTCTTCAGGGACATATTTTGAACCAGAAGGATTGGCAAAAGCATGGTCCACACCAGGATATATGATAACATCATTTTGAATATCTAGTTTATTTAATGTAGATTCAAATGAATTTACAGTATCTGCAGTAATTCCCTTGTCTAGTTCTGCAAAGATTCCAAGTACAGGCCATTGAATAGTTGACAACATATCTAAATCAGTCACAAGGGCCCCATAATAGATCACAGTCGCATCCATATCATCATTATATAACGCAAGATTGAGTGATTGCCCACCTCCAAAACACCAACCAATTGAACCAATTTTTTCTGATGAATAATTTTCATTTAAGAAAATTACTGCAGAATTCATATTTTGCAAACCACGTTCTAAATCATAATTAGTAATTAGTTGTCTTGCCTCATCAGAAGTTGTTGCTACTTTTCCACCATAGAGATCAACTGCTAACACGACATAGCCATGAGATGCAAGTTTATCTGCCATTTCTTTGATGTTCTCATTTAATCCCCACCATTCATGAATCATCACCACCCCAGGATAATTACCAGTGATTGTAGGTCTAGCAAGATATCCTGTTGTATCACCAAAATATGCAACAGTTTCAGATTGTGTCAAGAATTCTCCAACAGCAAAAATATCAGAATTGTTATTTTGATTTGTATAATCAGGTAAAATGTGAATTGCCCAACCACGTGAAATTAATTTTTCAACGCTAGATGGATTAACGCATGCAGGAAGCCCATTGGATTGTTTTAGAACAAGTTCTTTTCCTTCAGTGCATGTAACATTTGATGGTTCAGTACCTTCAGAAATTTGCTTTAGAGGGGGTGGAAAGTAGGCTATAGAAGACACAAAATGGAGATCATCATAACTTATTGTAGTATATGCGTCAATAAAGGAAATATCAAGGGAAAAAATACCAGATACCATAACCAATCCCAATAACATCAAAATACTACGAGGTATTGAAATAATCATTAGTAGAATCAATACTTTACAAAATTTAAGGTTAAGGTATCAAAATTTGCTACCATTTGAGAAACATGTCAAAAATTAATTACTAGATAAAAATTACCATCACATGTCAAATCAGGAATTGATAAAAAAATTCTATGCAGCTTTTAAAAATAATGACACACAGACATATCGTCATTTATGTGATGAAAATATTGAATGGATTACACTTGAGGGAATGCCTTATGGTGGGAAATATATCGGAATAAAAAGTATTTTTGAAGATTATTTTCCAAACATGCTCTCAAATTTTACAGAATTTTATGCAATACCTGAGACATTTTTAGAATCCGAAGATCATGTTACGGTTATTGGAAGATATAAAGGAACATCAAAGAAAGGAAAAAAATTTGATGTGTCATTCTCACATATTTATCAAATTAAAGACAACAAAATTTTAAAGTTTAAACAATTTACTGATACGAAAAAAATTCAAGAATATCTATAGTGTGAGTTTTAATTAGAACTAGATTTTAGATAGAATTTTTTTCTTTTTTTCTTGGAATTCTTTGTTGGTAATTATTCCGGCCTTGTTTAACGTACCAAGTTTTTCTAACAAGTCTAGTTGATCTTTTTTAGAAGTTTTTAGATTCTTTCCAGCTTTTATGCCATCTCTAATTTTAGATTTTGTAGTCTTTTTTAATTTAGATTTTAGAATATCACTTTTTTTAGTGATTTTTTCACTAATTTCATATCCTTTTTTCTTTGCTTGTTTAATTATCTCGTCTGATTTTTGTCGAGTTACATCATCGACTAACTTGTGCTTTTTTGCCATCTTGCCTAATTCTTGAGTTTTTTTATGTGCAAGACGTGCCTGAAGTCTTATGTCTTTTATCATTTCATCTTTTGTTTTACGTTTAAATCTTCTAGTATATTCTTGAATAATTAAAATTGGAAATGGACTATACTCTACATCTAAATAATATTTGATTATCTGATCATCAGACAATGTTTTAAGATATTCCTTTATTGATTTTTCAGATTTTATTTCCATATTTTTAGTTCAGAGTATTCTCATAAAAAGATTCAAGTTTCTATTTTTCAATGGCGTGCTGATCTAAAACACCGATGCACTCATTTAGAACATTGTTATCCGAAATTGCTTCAGTCTCTTGAAGATTAAATTCCTGGCTTAGTTGTTGATCATACTCTATTAGATCATTTCGATAAGTATTGCATGCAGAACGCAGTAATCGCCAATAATAGTAACCTTTGTTCATTTCGTTTTTGATTTGTTCAGATTCTGCTTTAAGGATTCTTGAAAGATGTTCGTAATCTTCTTTATAGTTGTCAAATTTTGCCCTAACAATTGCAGGCAATTCATCATACCAATCACGTCCCTCGTTGGTTCTCTGAACATTGTTAATTTTTTTGAGTTGATAAGTTACAGAATCTCCAAGCACATCTAATACATCACTTGTCTCAAGTAATTTCATTAGTTCAGGATTTATCATGACAAATCTCCTCTAAATGTAAAATTAAGCGTTTGGCAGAATATTTCATAAGAATAGTCAAGATACATCAAATCACAACAAGAATGCTAGTGCCCTTACAATGTCAGTTTTACTAATGATTCCAATGATATTACCATGTGCAGACAGAACACCCATGCCATTGATATTTTTCTCTAAGAGGATTTTGGCTGCTTTTTCTAAATCATCATCATAATTCACATAAACAATGTTCGGGCTCATGATTTCATGGATTTGGGTACTTCCGCCAAATCCAGTATCTGAAATGAATCCTTTTCTTGGAAATATTACTGAAATTACAGGATCAGTATTATCAAGAACATCTTCTTTTTCTCCCAAATCCAAAGCCAAATTAAATAAATCTCTAAATGTTACAATTCCCACAGGAGATTCCTCATGATTTCTCAGGATTACTCTTGAGATTTTCTCATCAATCATTTTCAATACTACTTTAGACAAAGGAGCATCAGAGTATTGCCATGCATAATAAGGAGACATGTATTCACCCACTATTTTTTTAGATCCTAGTTTTGTAAAATATCTAACAAGATCGGTTTTTGTTAAAATTCCAACAACTTCGTCTTCATGTGTAACTGCCAAAGAACCAATTTCGTTAGTCATCATCGTCTGTGCACATTCATCTAGTCCAGTTTTTTCACCAACAGAGATTATTTTTTTCATGATTTCTGATAGTGGAATTTCATCTAGTTTTCTTTCAGTATGATCAGTTAAGAGAAAAAGTCCCAAATCTTTTTCAGATACAAGTCCTGTAATTTTTCCATTCTCAGTTACTAACAATCTACTTTTTTTCTCATCAATTATTTTTTTCATGACATCAGTCAAGTTAGATTCATACTTTGTTGTTCTAGGAGTATTCATGACATCTTTTGCGTGTTTCACATCATTCAAAAAATCCGAGAGTTATAAAAAATACCAGCTAATTACCAATAATGAAAATCAAATTAGATTTTTCCTTTTGATGCAAGTACATTAACAATATCAGACTTTGTAATTATTCCAACAAGTTTTTTGCCTTTTATTACTGGAAGACCACTAATCCCATGTCTAATCATGATTATTGCTGCAGTATATACAACATCATTTGGAGAAACAAAATGAGGGTTTTTTGTCATGATATCTTTTGCTGAAAATGTTAGTAGGTAACTAAGCTTGTTTACATTAAATTCGTTGGGTTTGGAATTCCAAAATATCTCAGAGCGTTCTTGAGGATCTGTAAATTCTTTCTCCAAATCAAAAGTTTTTGCGGGAACAAAGTCTCGATAAGTAATAATTCCAACAGGGGATTTATTTTTTGAAACTATAACTCGACGGATTTGGTTATTTAGCAACATGCTTTCTACTTCAAAAATTGAGTCATCAGGAGACACTGTGATAACTTTCTTGGTCATAATCTTTGATATAGGAAGTGATGCAGTACTGTGTACTAGAAATACAGATACAAGATCTGTTTTTGTTACAACTCCAACTAGTTTACCCTTAGAATTCGTTATAATTATGGAACTAATTTCATGTTTTTTCATCAATTTTGCACAATCATAAACTGATACATCAGGCCCTAATGTGACAAGATTCTTGGACATGATATCATGAATGATTATTTTAGCAACTGGCTTTCCACTGAAAATAGAAATGCTCTTGGAGATGTCTTTCTCAGTTACAATTCCAACAGGTTTTTTGTTAAATTCCACTACAAGCCTTCCAATTCTATGACGAATCAATATATCACGAGCATCTAAGATACTAGTGTTCGGTGGAACAGAGATCGGTTGTTTGATAATAGATTTTAGCTCAACTGGGATATTCACAAGAATTTTTGGTTTATTTTTCTTGGCCATACAAGAATTTTGTTATTTTATTATATCAATGAAAGATAAAATATCAATTATGAGAATGTCGATGTCATTTATTTACAAATCAAGTAGTGAATAGTGCATGACTTCAGAAAATAATGTAGAACAACAAAAATATCAATCTGTTTTAAATTTACCAGAAATAAGATTTGCAGGATTTTTGGATTATATGGGAAACCTAATTGCAGGAGATTTTAAGAAAGGAGTGATTCCGTTAAAAAATGAAACCGAAAGAAAGAAGATGTTTGTGGAGGCAGTTCTTAGAATTAGAACAAGACAAGACTTTGATGGTAATTTAGGCTCAGTGGAATATGCAGCAGCCAGAAGAAAAAAGGTTGTAACAATGACTGTTCCTTTTGAAGATAGAATACTTTTTGTTGCAGCAGAACCTAATGCAGACATTGACAAGACAGCAAGAAAAATTTTAGAACTTATCAAATAGTATATCTAGTAGTAAATGATGAATCAAAATTTTTAGAAAAGCACATTCTCATATTTGAAAATATAGGACCTATTTTTAATCAAAAGATAACATAAAATAATGAGTTGAAAATTTCAAAGCCAGATACTCAAGAGAAGACATTGTTAGTAGGATTTCCAAGTAATGGTCTTGTTGGAACTTTTTCAGTATCATATCTTATTCATCATCTCAACATGAAGCAAATCGGAGAGATTGAAGTACCAGAACTACCGTCCACACTATTTGTAGAAGGCGGAGAAATATTAGCACCAATTAGAGCTTATAACAAAAAAAATATCTTTGTCATAATCTCAGATGTTCCATTTAACCAGTATTTAGCAGAAGGTTTTGCTTTGGCAGTACACGAGTTTTGTAAAAGGAATGCAATTCAGAAGATTGTAATTGTTAGCGGAATGGAGACGATTAACCAACAAAAAGATTCTCCGAAAATCTATGGTCTTGTATCTCATCCATCATTGGAAAATATTTTATACAATAATGAAATTTTAAAATTTTTAGACGGATCTATTTTTGGAACAGATGCTGCAATAATTTCAGTATTTAGAAAGACAAAGATCCCTGTTCTAGTTTTGTATGCTGAGTGTCATCCATTCTTCCCAGATCCGGAGGCATCAATTGTCGCCATTGTAACACTTGCAAAGATACTTGATGTCAAAGTAGATACACAGGACATTCAGAATAAAATTGACAAATTAAGAATTCAACATAGAAACCTAATGGAAGAAACACTTAGGACATTGCAGCAACATCAAGAAAAACAAACTAGAGTTCCTCAAATTTATAGGTGATAAAATGAAAAATAAAGATGATTTTGAATTTAAAATAACGCTTCCAAAAATTAGCTCATTGTTTGATGATGTAGAACATAAAATTCTCTCTCCACTATCATGTCTGAGAGAATTCGACAATCATTGGATGCTAGAGTTTGATCTACCACTAGTCAATAAAAAAGACATCAAAGTTACTTTTGATGGAAATAACATTAACGTAGAAGCAAAGCTTAAAGAAAAATATTCTGAAGAGAAGCTAGGAAAAATTACAAGGTTTGAGTATTTTAAAAAATCAATATCATTACCAGGAAATATCGATAATAAAAAAACAACTGCAAAGTTTCAAAAAGGACGATTAGAAATAAAAATTCCAAAAAAGATCATTGGAAATTCCATCAAAATTAGCTAAATCTTAAAAACTAAGATATTAAGCAAAGAAAAGGAATTTTCCTACAACAAAACAATAGAAAATAGTATTGTGGACAATGATGTTCATTTCAATCACACAGGTGCTTTAGTCAAATTATTCTCCATGACCAGTAGTTGAAATTTGTAATTGATCAGCAAGTAGAAGACATTGAGATGCCGGAGAATCTCAAATTAAATACATTTTTACAGGAATTTCATTCTGATTGTACTCATTCAAAGTGCGGTTTCGGTTTCTATGGATTTGCATTTGGGCAATCTCCATTTCACGTACCTAAACAAATTCAAAAATCATTAATTAAGAATGCAGGAAAGGGGGCATATGCTCCCATTCAAGGGATAAATGAATTATGTAATTCCATATCAGAATACAACAAACACTATTTTCAGATAGATGTAGATCCTAGGAGAATCTATGTAGGACCAGGAACAAAAGAAATTATTTTTAATCTTCTAGAGATTTTACACGGAACAGTAATTTTGCCGACACCTGCATGGTTAGGATATCTCCCACAAATCAGATTCTTAAAAAAGAATTATCATATGCTGCCTACTTGTTCTAACAAAAAAATATCATCAAGAGATCTTAGGAAATTGGCATTACGATTACAAGATAGACAGAAAATTCTAATTCTAAATAATCCAAACAATCCAACAGGTCTCGTATATG